>DASWVA010000568.1:0-5324 GCA_036401415.1 Streptosporangiaceae bacterium | reverse complement strand
GCTTCGAGACCCGGACCGCGGGCTCGGGCCCGCTGCTCGCGTCGGTCATCGGTGACCTCCGTCTGTGCGTCAGCGCTAAAGTGTATGCACTTCAACGTGATGATACAGGCGGGAGTACAGAACGGTCAGATGTCGCGGTGGACGACGTCCCGGGCGTCCAGGCCCCGGGGCCGGCTGATGACCGCTCAGGACAGTGGGGCGTTGCTGTTCTCGGTGATCTTCGAGCCGTGGCTGGACGCCTGCGACTCCACCTGGGAGACCGCGCTCTGGATGGCGCCGACGCCCGATGCGTCCCCCTGCCGGAGCTTGGACACGGCGTCCTGCACGGTCTCACTCACCGTCCGCAGCGGGGACAGGATGGCCTTGCACAACGCCGGGCTGTTCTGCGCCGCGTCCCCCGCCAGGCGAACCTCACGCTTGATGAACAACGCCGCCAGGCCGGCCTTGATGAACGCAGTGATACGCCCGTGCGCGCCGGACCTGAACGTCCCGGCCCGGAACGGCTTGTAGATGTAGCGGTGGAACGCGCCGAAGCCCAGCGCCGCGTGCGTGACGAACTTGGTCTTGGCGAACCCGGTGGCTTCGGTGGGGCAGGACGTCGGCACGGCGGACCCACTGGCCGCCGACGACCCGCTGGGCGCCGCCCCGCTGGACGCCGCCCCGCTGCTGGCCGACCCGCTGCCGGCCGACCCGGCCGGTGAACTCTTCGAACACCCGGCGACGAGCAGCATCACCAGGGTCAGCGGCATGAGCAAAGCCAGCAAACGCTTCATCTTCTCAATCCTCCGGTCAAAGGCCGGCCGCAGGCCGCGCAGGCCAACGGCTGAGTCACGTCAACTGATCGGGCAGTTTGGTCACGCCCGCCATGAGTGTCGCCTCCGTCTACCCCGCGGGGCGCCGATCTACCCTGCGGAGCGGGCCGGGCGGGCGCTATGTTCGGCTTCGACGATTACGCGCCCCGACTCTGAAGGCAGTCAGACGTTGACGACTCGGTGGGCAAGAACCGCATTCGCCCGCGCGGCGGTGCTGATCGCTGGCCTGACCCTGACCCTGACCGCCGTCGCCGGCTGCCAGTCCGCGCGGCCCCCGGAACGGCCGGCGGATCACCCGGCCACCGCGTCGCCCGCCCGCGGCCCGGGCCAGTCCGCGCCGGCGTTCGTGGCGAAAGCCCCGGTCAGCTGTCCCGCGGCGCCCTACGGCGCTCAGCGGTTTGCCCCGGGGGTCTCCAAAACGGTGGCTCTGACCTTTGACGACGGGCCGGGGCGAAGCACGCTGGCCCTGCTCGACGTCCTGGCACGCGAACGGGTGCCGGCCACGTTCTTCAACATCGGCGCGGCCATGGCGACCCGGCCGTACCTGGTCCGGGACGAGGTCGAGCAGGGCTACGCGATGGGTAACCACAGCTGGGACCACCCGCACCTGACCACCCTGCCCGCCGCCCGGCAGGGGGCGGAACTGTCGCAGGCCAGCGCGGAGCAGCGGTCCATAGCGGGGACCGATCCCTGCGCGTTCCGCCCCCCGTACGGCGAGTACGACCCGACCACGCTCAGGCTGGCCCAGCAGCGCCGGATGAGCGTGTGGCTGTGGTCGGTCGACACTCTGGACTGGACGTCCAATGGCTCGGGGTCGCCCTACTGGGTGCAGCGCATCACCCGGCTGGCCGAGAGCGGCGCCGCCCTCCGCCACCCGATCCTGCTCATGCACGACCCCCGGGCCGGTGACCCGGCGACCGTCGCGGCCCTGCCCGCGATCATCGAGTTCTACCGCGCCCACGGCTACCGCTTCGTCGCGCTGTAGCCCGGCCAGCGTCGCTCCGCTCACTCCCCCCGGCCGGGTCCGCGGCTGGGAATAGATCCGTGAGGACCCTCATTATTACGATCGTCAAGATGATGCTCCTCATGGTGGGAGCTGACGCCGGGGCACGTCCGAGGGGCAGCGATGATCACGCCGGAACAGCTGGGTGAACGGTACCTGGCCGTCCATCACCGCATGTTCCGGGCCGTCAACGACGAGATGAGCGGATCGGGCCTGTCCATGGCCCGGACCAAGGTCCTGCGGCGTCTCTGCGAACAGGGGCCCACCCGGCAGAGTGTGCTGGCGGCCGATTTCGAGCTGTCCCCGCACTCCATCACCGACATCGTCGACGGGCTGGAGCGCCTCGGCATGGCCGAACGACGGCCCGACCCGGCGGATCGCCGGGCCAAGCTGGTCGTGATCACCGGCGCGGGCCAGGCCGGCCTGGCCGTGGCCAACGCCACCCGGGAACGGCTGCTCACCCACATCTTCGGCGCCCTGGGTGAGACGGACCGGGAGACCTTCGCCCGCCTGCTGACCAGCCTGGACGAAGCGGCCCGGGAACTGGTCCCGGCCGCGCCGGGCGCTACGGCCGCGCCACCGGCACCGGCGGTCCCGGCGTGAGCGCCACGTCCCGCCCGGCCACCCTGATCCTTACGCACGTCTTCACCTGGGGGTACAGCTAGTCATGTCATCCGTTACGCCGGTCGCCGGCGGCCAGCGGTCCGCGCCGAACGACCATCGCTGGCTGATTCTGGTCATCGTGGCCATCGCTCAGCTCATGGTCATTCTGGATTCGACCGTGGTGAACATCGCCCTGCCGTCGGCTCAGCACGCCCTGGGTTTCCCGAACGGTGACCGCCAGTGGGTGGTGACCGCGTATGCGCTGGCGTTCGGCAGCCTGCTGCTGCTCGGCGGCCGGCTGGGCGACATGTTCAGCCGCAAGCGGGTCTTCATCACCGGGCTGGTGGGGTTCGCCCTGTCCTCCGCGCTCGGTGGCGCGGCCGTGTCGTTCAGCATGCTCGTGGCCGCCCGGACGCTGCAGGGCGCCTTCGGCGCGATCCTCGCCCCGGCCGCCCTCGGCACGTTGATCAGCACGTTCCGTGACCCGCGCGAGCGTGGCCGGGCGTTCGGCGTGTTCGGCTCGGTAGCGGGCGGTGGCGGCGCCGTGGGCCTCATCCTCGGCGGGGTCCTGACGCAGTACGTCTCCTGGCGCTGGACCCTGTACGTCAACCTGTTCTTCGCCGCTGTCGCGGTGGCCGGCGCGCTGGTCTACATGCAGAGCAACCGGCCGGACACCCGGCCGCGGATGGACTGGGCAGGCACCGTCCTGGCCTCCGCCGGGCTGTTCCTCATCGTCTTCGGGTTTTCTCACGCCGAGGTGGCCGGCTGGACCGCCGCCCTGACCATCGGCTCCCTGGTCGCCGGGGTGATCCTGCTGGCGGCGTTCACGTTCGCCGAGCGCCGGGTCAGCCAGCCGCTACTGCCGCTGCGTGTGATCCTTAACCGGGCCCGGGGCGGCTCCTACATTGCGGTCGGGGTGACCGGGATCGCGGTCTTCGGCGTCTTCCTGTTCCTCACGTACTACCTTCAGCAGGTCAAGGGCTACAGCCCGGTGACCAGCGGGCTCGCCTTCCTGCCGATGGTCGCGTGCATCCTGCTCGCCTCGAACACCTCCAGCATGGTGCTGCTCCCGCGGGTCGGGCCGCGCAACCTCATCGTCACCGGCATGCTGCTCGGTGGCGGCGCGATGGCCTACCTGACCCAGCTCACCGTGACCTCCAGTTACGCCATTCATGTCGTACCCGCGCTGGTGGCCATGGGCCTGGGCTTCGGCATGATCTTCTCCCCCGCCATCAACACCGCCACCTCCGGAGTCGACCGCCGCGACTCTGGTGTGGCTTCGGCCCTGGTCAACACCATGCAGCAGGTGGGCGGGTCGATCGGAACCGCGGCCCTGAGCACGGTGGCGCTCACCGCCACGGCCACCTACCTGGCCGTCCACCACGCCGGGCGGCTGGCCCCGGCCACCGCCGCGGTGCACGGCTACTCCGTGGCGTTCACGGTGTCCGCGGTGCTGTTCGGGGCCGGCGCGGTGGTGACCGCCCTGCTGGTGCCGTCGCGGCGCCGGATCGAGGACCAGCGGAACGCGCTCGCGGCCAGCGCCGCGCCGCAGGCGGCCCCGCCTGCGGCGGCCGGCCCGGCGGCCGACGGCACGGTCCGGACCGCTGATTCGCACTGATCATGATGGGCGGCGGTGTGCTGTACTGATCGCGTGAACATGGCGCGTGTCCGAGCCGCACTGGCCCGCAGCGGCTGGACCGTCCGGGCCGCCGCCGCGGGCCGGGACACGCCGCAGGCCACGGGGGAACGCGCCCGGGTCCAGCTGATGATCGGGATCACCTCGCGGGCCGGGGCGTACCGGAAGGGGCTGCTGTCCGCGGCTGCGCGGCTCGGGCCGGAAGAGGCGGCCATCATCGCCGATCTGGAGGCGCACGGCCTGCAGGTGCCGCAGCTGCACGACATCTTGTGCGGTGGTCATGTCCTGGTCGACGATCCGCAGCTGTACGAGAAGTGGCGGTTCGCGTCGGTCAGCCATCCGCGCATCTCCAGCCATCACCGTGACATCGACAAGGCCAGGTACCCCGACGTAGGTATGCGCGGGGTGGTGGTCAGGGAGAAGCTGCACGGCCGGACGGCGCAGGGCACCTGGGTCCAGCTGGAGAAGACCCCCGCCGCCTTCGGCCAGCGCAAGCTGCCCAGCCTGGACGACATCCGGCACCTCATGGACTACGTGGTGTACCGGATCACCCGCAGTAACGTCGGGCCGTGGGGGCTGTCGCGGATGACCGAACGGCACCCCTTGTACCTGTCGCCGGCCGTAGCCATCCCCTCGTCGCTTTCGCCGCCGGTTGCGCGGTCGCTGGCGGCCGCGCTGCGCCGGATCGAGTCCGCGGACGACGTCACGTCGGCGTCCGCGGACCTGGTCGGCCGGTTCCCGCCCCCCGTCCGGGCCGACCCGGCCGCCGAGCTGGGGCAGGTGCTGTCCGGCCGGTCCGGGCGCGGGCTGTTCGGGAACTCCGAGGTGTGGGTCACCGAGACGCCGTCCCGGGTGGCCGCCGCCATTTTGAATCAGCGCCTGGACCAGCCCGCGCTGACGAGCCACGGAGAGCTGATGAGCGGCGGAGACCGGCCATGAGCGCACCGGATCCTGCTCCGGCGGCCGCCAGCGACGGCCAGGCGTCCGTTCCGGAGGGGCTCGTGTCCGCGGTGGTCAACCTGGTCAGCACGGGACCGGTGCTGCTGGGCGCGTACACCATCGCCGAGCTCACGGCCGTCGACGCGGTCGTCGACTTCCTTGAGGCCCGGCCTTCGGACGAAGTGCTGGCTGAGGCGGTCCGCTCGCTCGCCGCCCGGCAGCTCCTGGTGGCCGGGACCACCGGGGAGCAGGTCCAGGTGCGGGGAGACCTGGGCATCGCCGTCGCATTTCAGCAACGGGCCCGGGTCGTCCTGGACGCCCGCGTGACCGG
>DASWVA010000567.1:0-9630 GCA_036401415.1 Streptosporangiaceae bacterium | reverse complement strand
GCCTCCTCCAGGGCCCAGTACTCGATGCGGAACTTTTCGGCCTCGGAAATGGGGCGGTAGGACGAGATGGCCTCCGCGCCGCGCATCACGTTGATCGCGTTGACGTAGAACTCCCCGGCCACCCGGGCCGTCTGCTTGTCCGGCCCGTAGCTGAACATGCCCACCCCGGGCACCAGCACGATGGCCGGGTCGGCCCCGCGCATCGGCGGTGAGGACGGGTCCGCGTGCCGCTCGTAGTAGGCCCGGTAGTCCTCCCGGTAGGCCGCGTGCAGTTCCCGCAGCCGGGCCTGCACGTCCTCCATCGGCGCGGTCGGGGGCAGGTCCAGCACCAGCGGCCGCACCTTGGTGCGCAGGAAGTGGTCCGGGCAGGACGTGCCCCGCGCGGCCAGCTCCGGGTGCCTGGCCCGGGCCAGGAAGTCCAGCACCACCTCGCGGTCGGTGAAGTGCCCCACCTGCGGCCGGTCGGCCGAGGCCAGGCCGCGGATGACCGGGGCCAGCGCCGCGGCCCGAAGGCGCCGGGTCACCTCGGGCAGCCCCTCGCGGCCCGCGATGACCGGCCCGAACGGGTCGGGTTTGCCGTGCCCGTCGATCCAGGCCTGGGCGGTGCGGATGATCTCCAGCGAACGGGCCTCGCACTCGTCGCTGGAAGCGCCCCAGGCGGTGATGCCGTGCCCGCCCAGGATGACCCCGATCGCGTCCGGGTGCTCGCGCTGGACCCCGGCGATGTCCAGGCCGAGCTGGAACCCGGGCCGCCGCCACGGCACCCACCTCACCCGGTTGCCGAAGCAGGCTCTGGTCAGCGCCTCGCCATCGGCCGCGGTGGCGAACGCGATCCCGGCGTCCGGGTGCAGGTGGTCCACGTTGCTCGCGTCCACCAGCGCGTGCATGGCGGTGTCGATCGACGGCGCCGCGCCGCCCCGGCCGTGCAGGCAGTAGTCGAACGCGGCCACCATGTCGTCCTCGTGCCCGGCCCCGGGGTACACGCCGGGCAGGGCCCGCAGCCGGTCCACCCGCAGCACGGCCAGCCCGGCCTCGGTCAGCGTGCCCAGGTCACCACCGGAGCCCTTGACCCACATGAGCTCGACCGGGCGGCCGGTGACCGGGTCGGTCGCCTCCGCCTTGGCCGAGGTGTTGCCGCCCGCGTAGTTGGTGTTCCTTGGGTCGGCGCCGAGGCGGTTGCTGCGCGCGATCAGCGCCGGGACCGCCACGCTGGCATCGGTCATCTTTCCGTACCTCAGCTTCCCCAGCTCGCAGGCGTGCCGCCCACCCTGGTCGCGACGATCCGCTCCCCGTACCCCGAGGCCAGGTACGCCCGGTACGGGTCCGGGTCCAGGCCCAGCTCGTCGCGGACCTGCGCCAGCAGCGGCCGCACGTCGGTGTTGTAGGCGTCCATCAGCACGGCGTTGGCCCCGAGCACGTCCCCGGTCCGCTGGGCCGCGGCCAGCGCGGCCGTGTCGATCAGGAGCGCCTTGGCCGTGGCTTCCTGGACGTTCATCACCGACCGGATCTGGGCCGGGATCTTCGGCTCGATGTTGTGGCACTGGTCGAGCATGAACGCGATGTCCCCGCCGGGCGTGCTCTCCCCGCTGCCGCCCGCCTCCCGCGGCACCAGCGCGCCCGCCCGCACCACCTCGTGCACGATGCGGAACAGCTGGAACGGGTCGGCCGCGCCCACCATCAGGTCGTCGTCGGCGTAGAACCGGCTGTTGAAGTCGAACCCGCCCAGCCGGCCCACCCGCAACAGCATGGCCACGATGAACTCGATGTTGACGCCCGGCGCGTGGTGCCCGGTGTCCACCACGACCAGCGCGCGCGGCCCGGTGGCCAGGCAGTGGGTCAGCGACGTGCCCCAGTCCGGCACGTCGGTGCTGTAGAAGGCCGGCTCGAACAGCTTGTACTCCAGCAGCATCCGCTGGTCCGGCCCGAGCCGCCCGTACACCTGGGCCAGCGCGTCGGCCAGCCGGTCCTGGCGGCCGCGGATGTCGTCCTGGCCGGGGTAGTTGGTGCCGTCCGCGAACCACAGCTTGAGGTCACGCGAACCGGTCGCGTCCATCACGTCGACGCACTCGGCCAGGTGCGCCACGGCCTTGCGCCGGATCCGCGGGTCCGGGTTGCACACGCTGCCCAGCCGGTAGTCGTCATCCTGGAACACGTTGGCGTTGATCGTGCCGATCCGCACCCCGGCCCCGGCCGCGTGCCTGGCCAGGTCACCGTAGTCGCTGACCTTGTCCCACGGGATGTGCAGGGCCACGCTCGGCGCCACCCCCGTGAACCGGTGCACCTGCGCCGCGTCGTCGATCTTCTCCAGCGGTGTGCGCGGCACGCCCTGCTGCCCGAACACCTTGAACCGTGTCCCGGTATTGCCGAACGCCCACGACGGCAGCTCGATCCGCTGTGCCTTCAGCGCCGCCTTCACGCTGGCCACGTCTTGCATTACAGGTCCTCTCCCGGGCCGGGCGGCCTCCCCGCTGAGGGGCCGCCCGGCCATCACCACTTGCCGCGCGGACCGGCGGTCCGGCCGGCCCTCCCGCCCAGCACTCGGGTCAGAAGTTGAACTTGCCGATGTTGGCGGAATCGAAGACGGTCGGCGGCCCCAGCAGCACGGTGTTGTCCGCGCCGATGGTGAATGTGCCGAGCTTGCCCGCCTTGAACGTCGCGCCCGGCTTGACCGTGAGCGCGCCGCCCGCGATGTCCGCCGCGGCGTAACCGGCCAGGTAGCCCAGGTTGGCCGGGTTCCACAGCTCGAACGCCTTGACCGTGCCGTCGGACACATACTTCTTCATCGAGTCCGGCGTGCCCAGCCCGGTCAGCTGGACCTTGCCGCGGTACTTGGCGCTGTCCAGCACCCCCGCGGCGGCCAGGATACCGACCGTGGTCGGGGAGATGATGCCCTTGATGGACGGGTACTGCTCCAGCAGGCCCTGCGTGACCTGTGTCGCGGTCGCCGGGTCGTCGTTCCCGTACACCGTGGCGACCAGCTTCATCTTCGGGTACTTCGTCAGCTCCTGCTTCATGAACCCGATCCAGGCGTTCTGGTTGGTCGCCGAGGCCGCGGCCGACACGATGCCGATGTCCCCGGAGCTGCCGATCTCCTTGGCCAGCAGGTCGACCTCGCTGGTCCCGATGGCTGAGGTCGAGGCCTGGTTGATGAACAGGCTGCGGCAGCCGGGCGCGTCCGAGTCGTAGGTGACGACCGGGATCTTGCGCTTGATCGCGCCGTTCAGGGTCGGGCACAGCGCGGTCGGGTCGGTGGCCGACACGACCAGCGCGTTGGCGCCCTTGGTGATCGCGGCCTGAACGGCCGGGATCTGCGACGCGGACGTGGCCGCGGTCCCGCTCGTCTCGGTGCCGGTGTCCCCGAGCGAGCCGATCGCGGCCAGCGCACCGCCGGTGCCCTTGCTGTCCGCGGTGGTGAAGTACGGGTTACCCAGGTTCTTCGGGATCACGAAGACCTTCAGCCCGGACTTGGCCGTCCCCGACCCCGAGGACCCGGACGAGCCCGATGAGCCCGATGAGCCCGACGAACTGCTCGAAGAGCTGGGGGAGGAACTGCCGGACGATGAACAGGCGGCGACGGCCAGGGCCGACGCCACCACGAGCGTGGAGGCGGCCAACGGCGCCCGTCTCAGCAAAGGTCGCATGCTAGGTGTCCTTTCGTGGCGTGGATAGGGCGGGTTCGCCTGGCCGCGGGGCCGATCGCGTCACGGCCCTGCGTAGCTGGCGGACGAACATGGCGGCGTTGGGCACGAACACGCTGACCAGCAGGAGCCCGCCGGTCACCAGGCCCATCGCCTCCTGGTTGAAGTTGGTCAGCAGCAGCGCGTTCTGCAGTCCGGCGAAGGCCAGCACGGCCAGGAACACGCCGGCGATCGAGCCTTTACCGCCGAAGATCGACACTCCGGCCAGCAGCACGATCGCCACCACGTCCAGGGACAGGCCGGTGCCGTTGTCCTGCACCGCGGTGTTCAGCCGGAAGGTGAACAGCACCCCGGCCAGCGCCGAGGCCAGCCCGGAGATCACGAACAGGCTGGTCTTGACCCGTTTGACCCGCAGGCCCGAGAACATCGCCGCCTCGGCGTTGTCGCCCATGGCGTAGATCGACCGGCCGAACGGCGTAGCGTGCAGGACGACGCCAAAGATGACCGCGGCCACGATGAAGATGCCGATCGAGTACGGCAGGTCGGTGTGCGGGATGGCGGTGGTCCCGGCGTTGGTGTACGCCGCGGGGAAGCTGGCCACGGTCCGGGGGCCGAGCAGAATGAGCGCGATACCCCGGTACAGCGCGAGGGTGCCGATCGTGACCGCTAGCGACGGCAGTCCGGCCCTGGTCACCAGCAGCCCGTTGACCGCCCCGGCCGCGGCGCCGACCACCGCGATGACCACGAAGATGGCCGGCATCGGCCAGTGGTCGGCCCACAGTACGCCGAGCAGGGCGCTGGACATGCCCAGCGTCGATTCGACCGACAGGTCGATTTCCCCGGTGATGATGATCAGCGTCATCGGCAGGGCCATGATCGCGACCTCGCCGGTGTTCAGGCCCAGGTTGAACAAGTTGTTGGCCGTGAAGAACTCCGGGGACAGCGCGCTGCCCGCGATCGCGACCACGATCACCACTACGACCAGGCCGGTCTCCCAGCGCAGGAAGGGTCTGGCCAGGGCGGCTCTGCCCAGGGCGGGGCGCGGGCGGCGCCGCACGTCGTCAGGCTCCACGGCGGGCGCTCCTCCGTCGCAGTGAGGCGGTCAGCCGGACCAGGATGAAGCGGTCACCCGCTATGGCCAGGATCAGCAGGAAACCGGCGATGGCCTGGTCCCAGTTGGGTGATACGCCGAGCACGTACAGGGCCGAGTTGATCGTCTGCAGCAGCAGGGCGCCGATGGCCGCGCCGACCACGCTGCCGCTGCCGCCGAAGATGGCCACCCCGCCGACGACCACCGCCGCCACGACCTGAAGCTCGTAGCTGGTCCCGGCGGTCGAGTCGACCGTGCCGTACCGGGACGCCCACAGCACCCCGGCCACCCCGGCGATCGCGCCGCTGATCGCGAACGCGAACAGCACCCGCCGGCCGGTGGGGATACCGGCCAGCCGGGCCGCGTCCGGGTTCGAGCCGACCGCGTACAGCTCGCGGCCGGACCGGAACGTGCGCAGCGCGTACCAGCCCAGGGCGACGAGGACCGCCACCGCGATGGCCAGGTCCGGGACGCCTGCCAGGGTGGCTTTGGACATGCTGAGGAACGAGGGGTAGTACGACGACGGCACCACCTGGGTGCCCCCCACGACCAGCACGTCGATGCCGCGGATGATGTACAGCGTGGCCAGTGTGACCACCAGGCTCGGCACCCGGCCCAGCGTGACCATTAGGCCGTTGACGACACCGAACCCCAGCCCGATGCCCAGGCCCGCCAGGAAGACGACGGGCAGCGGCAGGCCGTGCGCCTGGCTGGCCAGCCGCGCGGACAAGAACGCGGAAATGCCCAGCACGGACCCCACCGACAGGTCCACGTTTCGCGTGATCACCACCAGCGTCTCACCCAGGGCCAGCAGCGCGTAGATCGTCGCGTCGACCAGTACGAACTGAACGTTGGTGCTGCTCAGGAACCGGGGCTGTATCCCCGCGGTGACCGCCACGAACACGATGAGCACGGCCACGATGCCGAACTCGCGGATCCGGAACACCCGCTCCGCGAGCCGCCGCGAGCTGGCCGGGGCCGGGCTCCCGGGCTCGCGCGCTGGTGCCAGCGTCGCCGTCACTGGGCCTGCGCCTCGACCTGGCCGGTCGCCGCCGCCATGATGTCCTCCGCGGACGCTTCGGCCTGGCTGAACGCCGCGGTCAGCCGTCCTTCCCGCATGACCAGAACGCGGTCGGCCACCCGCAGCACCTCCGGAAGCTCGGACGAGATCATCAAGATGGCGATGCCGTCGGCGGCCAGCCGGTCCAGCAGGTTGTGCACGTCGGCTTTGGTGCTCACGTCGATGCCGCGGGTCGGCTCGTCCACGATCAGGATGGACGGTTGCCGCCCCA
Source organism: Streptosporangiaceae bacterium (assembly GCA_036401415.1). GTDB lineage: Bacteria > Actinomycetota > Actinomycetes > Streptosporangiales > Streptosporangiaceae > Bog-532. The sequence goes on along the minus strand of DASWVA010000567.1, from coordinate 3,610 downwards.
GCCACTTGGCCAGCACCACCTTCTGCTGGTTGCCGCCCGACAGCATCGACACCGGGTCGGTGAGCTGCCCGTACTTGACGCTCAGCCGCACCGCCCAGTCCGAGGCGAAGCTGCGCTCGGCCGACGCCCGGATGAGGCCGGCCTTGCGCAGCGTGCTCAGCGAGGCCAGGGCCACGTTCTGCTGGACCGACATCTCCATCACCAGCCCCTGCTGCCGGCGGTCCTCGGGCACGAACCCGATCCCCGCGGCCATGGCCGAGGTGGGGGAGGCCTTCCGCAGCCGGCGCCCGCCCGCGCTCACCGCGCCCGCGTCGTACCGGTCGATGCCGAAGACCGCCCGCGCCACCTCGCTGCGGCCCGCCCCGACCAGCCCGGACAGGGCCACGATCTCGCCCGCCCGCACCTCGAACGACACGTCGGTGAACACGCCCTCGCGGGTCAGCCGCTCGACCTTGAGCCGCACCTCGCCCGGCGCCCGCTTCTCACCCGGGATCCGCTCCGGCATGTCCCGGCCGACCATGGCCCGGACCAGCTCCGCCGCGGACATGCCCGTCAGTGGCGCGGTGAGCACGTGCCGGCCGTCCCGCATCACCGTGACGCTCTGGCAGATCGCGAAGACCTCTTCCAGCCGGTGCGAGATGAACAGGACCGCCGCCCCGTCCGCCCGCAGCGCCCGGATCACGTCGAACAACCGGGCCACCTCGACCGCGGACAGCGCGGCGGTCGGCTCGTCCATCACGATCACCCGCGCGTTGAGCGACAGCGCCTTGGCGATCTCCACCAGCTGCTGGTCCGCGATGGACAGCCCGCGCGAGATCCGCCCCGGGTCGATCCGCACCCCGAGCTGCGCGAACAAAGCGTCCGCCGCCGCGATGCACCTTTTGCTGTCGATCCGCCGTCCCGACCGCAGCGGCTGCCGTCCCATAAAGATGTTCTCGGCCACCGACAGGTCGGGGAACAGCGTCGGCTCCTGGTAGATGATCGCGATCCCGGCGTCGATGGCGTCCGCGGGTCCGCCCAGCACGACCGGCTCCCCGTTGATGAGGAAGCGCCCGCCGTCGGGCTGGTGCACCCCGGCCAGCATCTTCACCATCGTCGACTTGCCGGCCCCGTTCTCCCCGAGTAGTGCGTGCGCCTCGCCCCCGAAAAGCTCGATCGACCCGTCGATGACCGCCCGCACCGCCCCGAACGACTTGCTCACGTGCTCCAGCGCCAGCACCGGGATCGCCCCGTCGCGCGCGCCGCCCGCTCCCGGCCCCGCCCCGGCGTCTTCCGCCTCGCCGGCCGCACCGGCCGCCCTGCCTTCACCGGGCCCATCACTCACGGGGTTTCACCTCCTCGTCGAGGCCGCTCGGATCATCTGGCCGCCACGCCCGGCGCCTGCGCCACCGGGCGGCGTGTCGTCCGGCCGGCGGGTCGTCCGGCCGGCGGGTCCACCGCCCGGATTACGTGTCTTGGGATGGAACGTTTCAACTTGCCCTGAAGTCTGAAAGCTGGCCGCAATGCTGTCAATGCGGCCGCCGGTGGTCGAGTTTGAATCGTTACAATCATCTCGGCGCCCGGGTTCGGGCATCTTGGGGCGGGGCTGGTTGAGCCCGGGGCCGGACTCCCTGGGACACTCCACCGGGAGGATTGATGGCGGCGGGGATGAAAGATGTAGCCAGCCTGGCCGGGGTGGCGGTCGGCACGGTCTCCAACGTGCTGAACCACCCGGACCTGGTGCGGCCGCAGACCCGGGCCCGGGTCGAAGCGGCCATGGAGCAGCTCGGCTTCATCCCCAACGCGTCGGCCCGGCAGCTGCGGGCGGGCCGCGGGAGCTGCCTGGGCCTGGTCGTGCTGGACGTGCGGAACCCGTTCTTCACCGAAGTCGCCCGCGGGGTGGAGGACTACGCCCAGGCCGAGGGGTACGCGGTGATTCTTTGCAACTCTGACGAAGCCGAGGACAAGGAACGCCGCTACCTGCGGGTCCTGGAGGAACAGCGGGTCCGCGGCATCCTCATCACCCCCGTGCGCGGCAGCGCCCCGACCATCAAGGGCCTCCGCGACCGGGGCACCCCGGTCGTGCTGCTGGACCGGCCCGGCCCGCCCGGGCACTGCTCGGTGGCCGTGGACGACCTGCGTGGCGGTGAGCTGGCCGTGGCACACCTGCTGGCTCTCGGCCACCGCCGGATCGCCCTGGTCAACGGCCCGCTGGCCATCCGCCAGTGCGCCGACCGGCGCCGTGGCGCCTACCAGGCGGTGACTGGGGCCGGGCTGGACCCGGACGCGGTGCTGACCGAAATTTCCGTTCCGGCCATGAACACCCGCTGTGGCGCCGACGCCGCCGACGAGCTCCGCGCCCTCGCCCCGGCGGGCGCCGGCGTGCCCACGGCCGCGTTCTGCACCAACGACCTGCTGGCGCTGGGCCTGCTGCGCCGCCTCAGCCAGCTCGGCGCCCAGGTCCCCGGCGACCTGGCCATCGTCGGCTACGACGACATCGACTTCGCGGCCGACTCCGCCGTACCGCTCACCTCGGTGCGCCAGCCCAAGTACCAGCTCGGCCAGACCGCCGCCCAGCTCCTTCTCGAAGAAGCCGACGCCCCCGCCGAGCACGAGCACCGCCGCTTCGTGTTCACCCCCGAGCTCATCACCCGCACCAGCAGCCAGCCCGCGACCTCGCCCTGAGGAGACTCCGGGTCCCGGTCACGCCCGGGCCGGGCACCAGGCGAGACCGGGAGTGCGGCCAACGTCCTGCCTGATCAGCGGCTGCGCAGGATCGGGGTGATTACGTCGATGAAGGCCGCAGGGTTCCCCCCGAACGCCGCCCGCAGGTCACAGCGCCAGTCCAGGGCGGCGTCGTCGGAGAGGCGGACGGTGCCGAGCCCGGGACGGGCGGGGCTGGTCAGCTCAATGTCGGTAGTGGCCTCGAAGGAGTCCCAGTCCTCGCCCACGCGCAATGTGACGGAAAGCCCCCGGTCCTGGAGGCACCGGCCGACCTGCCCCTTGAGGGGCAGGGCACGATAGGGCGCCAGGCTGGCGGTGCCGCAGGGTGCGCCGAGCAGGTAGGCAATGATCATCGTGACGGTGGCCGGGCTTGTGCGGGGGCCGCCGGCCGGCTCGTAGTACCACCGGGCCAGCCCGCCGGCGTCCAGCGCCAGCAGCGACTTCCCGCCCGCCACGCCCACGATGGTGAGTTCGCTGACGTCCCGGTGGCGGGATACCTGCACGCTCATCCCGGCGGCAGCCAGCTTCCGGGCCAGCACCTGGGCGGCCACAACATCGGGACAGTGGTCCTTGACTGCGAGCCGGGCAGGAACGACGGTCATAGCTCACCTCTTGACCTTGACCCGCACCTGATCCGGCTTGCCCGTACCTGGGACGGGTCATTCACCAGGCTCAGGCCAAGGCCAGCCTAATTCTCATGTCTACCCATGTCTACCTACGTTCACCAATAACGGTGACTGTCAGCGGTTGTTCCTGGTCAGCTAGCTTGATCACTTGTGAGACTCGACCGCCCTGACGTACCCAAGCACGTCCAGCTTGCGGACTATCTGCGGGCGCGCATTGATGACGGCACCTACCCGCCTCGCGCGAAGCTGCCCAGCGAGATCACTCTTGTGCAGGAAACCGG
>DASWVA010000566.1:0-2629 GCA_036401415.1 Streptosporangiaceae bacterium | reverse complement strand
GCAGAGCACGTACAGCGCGGCCCTGCTGCCGCTGGCCCGGGCGCCGTCGTAGCGGTTGAAGCCAGGCAGGACCGCCTCGTAGGTGAGATGGAGCGGGCTGACTGCCTCTTGGACGGCCAGGCCGAGAGCGGGTTGCTCGCCGTACCCGTAGGCGACCAGAACCCTCCCGGTCCGCCGGTTCGCCATTCCCTGCAGCCCGCGGGTCACGAACAACCGCACGCCCTCGGGCGTGTAGGGCGGGTCGGTGAACGCGGCATCAGCCGCCTCCCGCAGCGCCCCGGGCAGTCCCAGCCGGAGGTCGGCGAAGTGGCACCGGATGTCGTACCCGCGCTTCCTGGCCTCAGTGTCGATGTATTCGAGCAACGGCTCGGCCACATCGACCACGCTGGCTTTCAGCCCGGGCGCCCCGCCCGCCAGGAACAGGCCCAGTGAGGTCAGGTCGTGATCGCCTACGAAGAGAACGCGGGCCTGGCGCAGGTCAAAGGTGCTGCGGAGATAGTGGCCACGCTTGAGCACCGTGACCGGAGTGGCCGGCACATGGTCCAGCTCCGGCACGGGGTGAGGCGCACCGGCCACCAGCGCGGCGGCCGCGGTGACCATCTCCGGATCCCCGGTGGCCAGCATCTCCCACGGATCAGGCGCTGGTACGCCGGGGCCGCCGCCGAACTCCGCGGCGGCCGCCGCCGCGGACGAGAGGCTGAACCGGACGCGGCCATCGGCCGACTCGAGCAGTGGGCCCGCCGCCCGCAGCAGCGCATCCACGGTGCGCCTGGACGTGCCCGTGGCCGACACCAGCTCATCCGGTGAACGGTACTCGCCGCCCACGAGCAGGGCGCCGACCGCATCGACCCGCCCGGCCTCGATCCGCAAGCTGGCCCTCAGCTCCCGGATGGGCCCCAGGAAACCGTCCGTATCCGCCGGATCAATGGGCAAGCTGCATCCTCGGTGGCCGTTGCGGGAGGGAGCCCCGCTCCGGCCGGACCGGAGCGCGCCGGGAGCCTATCGTAAGGGGCGGCGACATCCGGGAGCCGGTCAGGCCGGCGTCGGCGGGACGCCCTGCCGCTGCGGCGCTGAGGTCGCGCGATAGATTCAGGCTCGATGCGCAGCAGCGGGCGGGACACGGGGGCAGGCCGCGCGGTGAGCGCGGCCCGGGACCGGGCTGCACGTTCCCTGGCCGGCGCGCAACCGCGGTCGTTCTGGACCAGCCAGCCCGGCGCGCCGGAGCCGGCGGCCGCCATGACCGGTGCGCAGCGGGCCGACCTGGTGGTGGTGGGCGGCGGGTTTTCCGGGTTGTGGACCGCGTTGCTGGCCCGTGAACGCGATCCGGACACTGACGTGGTGCTGGTCGAGGCGAGCACGGCCGGCTGGGCAGCGTCGGGGCGGAACGGCGGGTTCTGCTCAGCCAGCCTGACTCACGGCATCGGCAACGGGCTGAGCCGGTTCCCCGGCGAAATGCCCCAGCTGGAAAAGCTCGGTGCGCAGAACCTGGCCGAGATCGCGGCCACGGTCACCAGTCGCGGCATCGACTGTGACTTCGCCGCCACCGGTGAACTGGCCGTGGCCACGGCGCCGTGGCAGCTTGAGGGGCTGACCGAGGAGGCCGAGGCCGCCCGGGCGCTGGGCCACCGGGTCACCGAGCTGGACGCGGCCGCGGTGCGGGCCGAACTGGATTCGCCGAAGTTCGTGGGCGGGACCTGGTACCACGACACCTGCGCCATGGTCGACCCGGCCCGGCTGGCCCGCGGGCTGCGCCAGGCCTGCCTGGACGCGGGCGTCCGGATCTACGAGCACACCCCGGTGCGGTCGGCCGGCCCGGACGCGGGCGCCGTCGCCCTGACCACGCCGTACGGCCGGATCCGGGCCGGTCAGGTCGCGCTGGCCACCGGCGCCTACCCGCCGCTGCTGCGCCGGATCCGGAACTATTTTGTCCCGGTCTATGACTACGTGCTCGTCACCCGGCCGCTGTCCGGCGCCGAGCTGGCCAGCCTGGGCTGGGCGAACCGGCAGGGTGTGGCCGACAGTGGCAACCAGTTCCACTACTTCCGGCTCACCGCGGACCACCGGATCCTGTGGGGCGGGTACGACGCGGTCTACTTCGCGGGCGGCACGATGGGCGGCGGGCACGACCAGCGGCCGCAGACCTTCCTGGCCCTGGCCGAGCACTTCTTCGCCACGTTCCCGCAGCTGGAGGACGTGTCGTTCGAGTACTCCTGGGGCGGCGCGATCGACACGTGCAGCCGGTTCTTCGCGTTCTACGGCACCGCCTGGCGGGGGCGGCTGGCTTACGCATGCGGGCACACCGGCCTGGGTGTGGGAGCCAGCCGGTTCGGCGCCAACGTCATGCTCGACCTGCTGTCCGGGCAGCCCACCGAGCGGACCTCGCTCCAGCTGGTGCGGTCCCGGCCGGTGCCGTTCCCCCCCGGGCCCGCACGGACCGCGGTCATCCAGCTCACCCGCGCTTCGCTGGCCCGGGCCGACCGGGACGCCGGGCGGCGGGACCTGTGGCTCCGGGTGCTGGACCGGCTCGGGCTGGGCTTCGACTCCTGACCGCCGTCCTTGAAACCAGCAGATTTTCAGCCCCGGGCCGTGAGGTCGCGACGAAGCGTTCACCGGCGCATGAAATGCTCGC
>DASWVA010000565.1:0-7015 GCA_036401415.1 Streptosporangiaceae bacterium | reverse complement strand
GCGGTCAGGCTGACCGCCACCGAGTAGGTGTGCACCGGGGGAGTGCTCGGGTCGTCGAGAAGCTGCTTGCCGTTCAGGGTCAGGTAGGTGGGCGTGTAGCAGCCGCAGTCGTTGGTGAGGGCCAGCACGTAGGTGCCGGTCTCGGGCGCGGTCAGCGTCCCGGAGTAACTGCCGCCGAACGCGGTCGGCGCGTACGCGGGGGTCAGGTTCGCCGCCGGGATGGCCGGCAGCGAGGTGTCGGCCGGCAGCCCCTGGGTGTAGCTGACCGGCGTCCCCGGCCCGGCGGCGGCCTGCAGGCCCTGCAGCGGGCTGACCGTGGCCGACGGGAGCACGGCCGCGCTGCCGCCGCCACCGTAGGTCACCTGGGCCGACGCGGCCGGCCCGATCACCGCCAGGTTCCCGCCGTGGCCGGCGGAAAGCGGCAGCACCGGGCCGGAGTTCTTCAGCAGCGTGGTCCCGGTTTCGGCCACGTCCGTGCCGCCCGCCTGGTGGGCGGGGGTGGTCACGGTGGCCGACGTCGAGCCGGTCAGCGGCTTGGCGATCAGGTTGAAGCGGAACATCTCGGTCAGGATCCGCTGCACCATCGTGTTCAGCACGGAGCGCGGGATCGTGCCGTTCTCCACCGCGGTCTGCAGCGTGGCCCCGAAGTAGTTGCTGAACGGCTGCTCCTGGTCGGTGCCGTCGGCCGCGCCGTCGATATTGTGCAGCGCGCCGTAGTCCGAGGTCACGAAGCCCGGGAAGTTCCAGGCGTCCCGCAGCACGGTGGTTTCCAGGAACTTGTTGTTGCAGGCGAAGTTGCCGTTGATCATCGCGTAGGAGCACATCACCGACGCCGCCTTGGCCTGCTGGACCGCGGCCTGGAAGGCCGGCAGGTAAATCTCCTGCAGCGTGCGGGTGTCGATGATGACGTCGTCCTGGGCCGTGTTCCGGTAGGTCTCCTGGTTGTACACCGCGTAGTGCTTGACCTGGTCCAGCTCACCCTGGCTCTGCACCCCGTCGATCTCGCTGACCGCGAGCGAGGCGTTCAGGTACGGGTCCTCGGTGTAGGTCTCGAACGAGCGGCCCCAGCGCGGGTCCCGGTCGATGTTGATCGTCGGGCCCAGGTTGACCGCGGCCCCCTTGCCGGCCTCTTCGTTGCCCACCACCTGGCCGTACCGGCTGGCCAGCGACGGGTCGAAGGTCGCGGCCAGCGCGACCCCGGCCGGCAGCTGCGTCACCCCGGTCAGGCCGTCGGCCACGCCGTTCGGGCCGTCCTCCTCACCCAGGCTGGGAATGCACAGGCTCGGGATCCCGGCCATGTAGAACACGTACGGGTTGGTCGTGCCCTGGCCTTCGACCATGGTGATCTCGTTGGGGATCGTCATCTGGGCCATGACCTGGGCCACCCGCTGCGAGATCGGGGCGTGCGAGCTGACCCACGGGCAGGCCGCCGGGGCCGCCTGCTGGCTGGCGCGGGCCGGGCCCCGGGCCGCGGCTCCAGCCGGAACGGCGATGAGCACGGCCGCGCCCGCGGCGGCCACCACCGCGATCACGCGGCTCGCCCGGCGCCCCCGGGCGGGGCCGCGATCGCGGGCCAACCTCAAATGATGAGCTGGTGCAGGGGACATACCGTTGCCTCCGACGCGTTCCGTCATTGGACCGATCAGCCAAAATGGGGCTTTATAACCGGTATGGGAATATCAACAAGTTAACACCTGATCCACCAGGCACAGAAGGCCTGGCGGGAACTCCTCCCACCCGGCTGGTGGCGGCCGCCGCGCGCCGGCCGCGAAGCAATTAGGCTCCTGACCCGCGCCCCCCCACTCTTCATCCAGGAAGCGGAACTACGTGACCACACCGTCTGCCGGCCCGGCCCGGCCCGTCCCGGTCAGCCAGCGGATCGCCACCGAGCTCGGCGTCCGGGAGAACCAGGTCGCCGCGGCGGTGGGCCTGCTCGACGGCGGGGCCACGGTTCCCTTCATCGCCCGCTACCGCAAGGAAGTGACCGGCACGCTGGACGACGCCCAGCTGCGCACGCTGGAGGAACGGCTCCGTTACCTGCGTGAGCTGGACGAACGGCGGGCCGCGATCCTGGAGTCGATCAGCGCTCAGGGCCATCTGGACGCCGCACTGGAACAGCGGATCATGACCGCCGATTCCAAGGCCCGGCTGGAAGACATCTACCTGCCCTACAAGCCGAAGCGGCGCACCAGGGCCCAGATCGCCCGGGAGGCGGGCCTGGAGCCCCTGGCCGATCTGCTGCTGACCGGGCCGGACCGGGACCCCCGGCACGCCGCCGCGGACTACGTGGACGCCGGGCGTGGCGTGGCCGACCCCGCCGGCGCGCTCGACGGGGCCCGCGCGATCCTGGTCGAGCGCTTCGCCGAGGATGCCGACCTGATCGGTGAACTGCGGGAGCGGATGTGGTCGGCGGGCCGGCTGGTGGCCCGGGTGCGTGCGGGCCGGGAGGAGGCCGGGGCCAAGTTCGCCGACTACTTCGACTTCGCCGAGGCGTTCACCCGCCTGCCGTCGCACCGCATCCTGGCCGCGTTCCGCGGCGAGAAGGAAGAGTTCCTCGACCTGACCATGGATCCCGGCGCCGGCGAACCGGCCGCCGGTGGCCCCACGCCGTATGAGGAGGCCATCGCCCGCCGGTTCGGCCTCACCGATGCGGGCCGCCCGGCCGGCACGTGGCTGGCCGAGACCGTCCGGTGGGCCTGGCGCACCCGGATCCTGGTCCACCTGGGCGTCGACCTGCGGATGCGGCTCTGGCAGCACGCCGAGGACGAGGCGGTCCGGGTGTTCGCGGCCAACTTGCGCGACCTGCTGCTGGCCGCCCCGGCCGGGGCCCGCCCCACCATGGGCCTGGACCCTGGTTTCCGCACCGGGGTCAAGGTGGCCGTGGTCGACGGCACCGGCAAGTCGGTCGCCACCGAGACCATCTACCCGCACGAGCCGCGGCGCCGCTGGGACGAATCCATCGCGGTGCTGGCCCGGCTGGCCGCCGCGCACGGCGTCGAGCTGATCGCCACCGGCAACGGCACCGCCTCCCGGGAAACCGACCGGCTGGCCGCGGACCTGATCAGAACCCACCCCGAGCTGAACCTGACCAAGGTGGTCGTGTCCGAGGCCGGCGCGTCGGTCTACTCCGCGTCCGCCTTCGCGTCCCGTGAGCTGCCCGGCATGGACGTGTCACTGCGCGGCGCGGTCTCGATCGCCCGCCGGCTCCAGGACCCGCTGGCCGAGCTGGTCAAGATCGACCCGAAGTCGATCGGGGTCGGGCAGTACCAGCACGACATCTCCGAAGGGAAGCTGTCCCGATCGCTGGACGCGGTGGTGGAGGACTGCGTGAACGCGGTCGGGGTCGACGTGAACACCGCGTCCGCGCCGCTGCTGGCCCGGGTGTCCGGGATCAGCGCCGGGCTGGCGGACGGGATCGTGGCCCACCGGGACCGCGCCGGGCCGTTCCGCAGCCGCCGGGGGCTGACCGCCGTGCCCCGGCTCGGCCCCAAGGCGTTCGAGCAGTCGGCCGGGTTCCTGCGCATCACCGCCGGTGACGACCCGCTGGACGCCTCCAGCGTGCACCCCGAGGCCTACCCGGTGGTGCGGCGCATCCTGACTGCGGCCGGCACGCCGCTGCCGCAGCTGATCGGCAACACCGCGCTCCTGCACACGCTCAAGCCGGGTCAGTTCGCCGACGAACGGTTCGGCGTGCCGACCGTCACTGACATCCTGCGCGAGCTGAACAAGCCCGGCCGCGACCCGCGGCCGGCGTTCCGGACCGCCGCCTTCGCCGACGGGGTGGAGAAGCTGGCCGACCTGACCCCGGGCCTGGTCCTGGAGGGCGTGGTCACCAACGTGGCCGCGTTCGGTGCCTTCGTGGACGTCGGCGTGCACCAGGACGGCCTGGTGCACGTGTCGGCCATGTCCCGGGCCTTCGTGTCCGACCCGCGCGAGGTGGTCAAGCCGGGCGACGTGGTCCGGGTCAAGGTGCTGAGTGTGGACATCGCGCGCCAGCGGATCTCACTCACCCTCCGTCTCGACGACGATGAGTCTCCAGATTCAGCTGGCCGAACGGACTCTCCCCGGCCCACCCGCCGCCCCGCCCCGGCGGCCGGCGCCCCGGCCGCCGGCAGCGCCATGGCCGACGCCCTGCACCGGGCCGGCCTGACCGGTAAGGACGGGGCCAGCCGCGGCCGGCCCGGTGACGGCCCGGGCCGGGACGGGCACCGCCGGTCCCGGTAACCAGCTGTTTCCAGGCAATTGCACACTGCTATGGTTTGGCCATGAATGAGCCGGACGCCCAGCGCTCCCCGATCGGGGTGTTCCTGCTCGATGACCACGAGATCGTCCGGCTCGGGGTCCGCGAGTTGCTGGAGGGGCAGCCCGACATCCGGGTGGTGGGGGAGGCGGGTACGGCCGCCGCCGCGCTGGCCCGGATCCCGGCCCTGCGGCCCGACGTGGCCATCCTGGACGTCCGGCTGCCCGACGGGGACGGGGTCAGCGTCTGCCGCGAGATCCGGTCCCGGGTCCCCGGGGTCGCGTGCCTGATGCTGACCTCCTTCGGTGATGACGAAGCGCTGTTCAACGCGGTCATGGCCGGGGCCGCCGGCTACGTGCTGAAGCAGATCAGGGGCACCGACCTGGTCGGTGCGGTGCGTGCGGTGGCGTCCGGCCAGTCGATGCTGGACGCCGGGGCGACCAGCAAGCTGCTGGCCCGGCTGCGGGACAGCTCGCGCCCGCAGGATCCGCTCCAGGGCCTGACCGGGCAGGAACGCCGCATCCTCGAACTGATCGGCAATGGCCTGACCAACCGGCAGATCGGCGAGCAGCTGTTCCTGGCCGAGAAGACGGTCAAGAATTACGTGTCCGCGCTGTTCGCCAAGCTCGGCATGGAACGGCGTACGCAGGCCGCCGCCTACGCCGCCCGGGTCTTCCGCGACCGCCCGCCCGGGTAGAGCGCGACCCGCCCGCGCCTGAGTCGTTCCTCAGGCGCTGTCGCGTGGCACCCGCCACACCAGCGCGGTGCCGCGGCCGCCCGGGCCGTCCGCCGGGCCCAGTTCCAGCACGCCGTTCAAGCTGCCGGCCCGCTGGGCCAGGTTGCGCAGGCCACTGCGGTGCACACCCGCCGGGATCCCGGTCCCGTTGTCGGTGACCCGCAGGATCAGCTGGCCGGCGGCATCGGCCTCCACGCTGACCTCCACCCTGGTCGCCCGGGCGTGCCGGGCCGTGTTGGACAGCGCCTCGCGCAGCGCGGTCAGCAGGTACCCGGCCGCCTCCGGGCCGACCGGGTCGTCCAGGCCCTGGCCGAGCCGCAGGGACGGCGCGAATCCGAGCATCACCGCCATCTCGTCCACGATGCCCACGATCTCCGACCGCAGGCTGACGGCCGGATGGGCACCCCGCGACTGCAGCGCGAAGATCGTCACCCTGATGTCCATGATCGTCTCGTCCATGGCGTCGACCGCGCCGCGCACCCGCCTGGCCACCTCCGGGTGGCCGATCATGGGAACCATGCCCTCCAGCGACATGCCGGTGGCGTACAGCCGCTGGATGACCAGGTCGTGCAGATCGCGCGCGATCCGGTCACGATCCTCGTACAGTGACAGGCGCTCGGCGTCCGAACGCCGCGCGGCCAGCTCCAGGGCCACCCCGGCCTGCGCCGCGAACGACGCGATGAGGTCGGCGGTGGCCGGCGTCAGCGCCGCGGCCCCGCGGCGGCGGCCGACGCTCAGCACGCCCCGGACGTTGCCCGGCGCCCCGATCGGGAAGATCATCATCTGCCCCAAATGACCCATCGGGCCACGGGCCGCCGCCGCCGCACGCGGGTGGGCCGGGAAGTCCGGCACGGTCACCGGGTGGCCGGTCAGCAGCACCTGGCCGGCCAGCGACCCGTCGGCGGGCAGCACCAGGCCGCGGACCCGGTCCGCGCCGTCCCCCTCGGCCGAGGTGATGGTGACGGAGCGCCCGTCATCCTCGGGGATGCCCAGGAGAACCAGGTCGGCGCCGGACAGCTCGTGCACCTTCACGGTCACCGCGGACAGCACGTGCCGGGGATCGGTGCCGGACAGCAGGCTGGTGGTCACCTCGCCGCTGGCCTGCAGCCACCGCTGCTGGTGCCGGGCCTCGTCATAGAGCCGGGCGTTCTCGATGGCGATGCCCGCAGCCGCCCCCAGGGCGGTCAGAACGCCATGGTCGTCCTTGGTGAACTGGCCGCCGCCGCGCTTCTCGGTCAGGAACAGGTTGCCGAACACCTGCTCACCGACCCGGACCGGGACCCCCAGGAAGGCGCCGGTGGGCGGGTTCCTCCCGGCTGACCCGTCCGCCTCCGGGCGCTCGCCGGACTCCAGCCGCCGCTCGTCGTCACCGGCCAGGGCGAGCGCGCCGTAGCCGGCGTCCACCAGCTCGACCGCCGCGTCCACGATGCGGGTCAGCGTGGTCTCCAGGTCCAGTCCGGATCCGACCGTCAGCACGGCCTGCAGCAGACCGCGCAGCCGGTCCTGAGTGGCCTGGACCACGGGCAGGCGGCCCTGCGGCCCGGCCAGCAGCTCGCCGGGCTGCCCCGGCGCTGCCGCGGCGGGTGTCTGCGGTGCCCTGTCCACCCGGCAAACGTTAACGCTCCGCGTAAGTCATCGGCCAATTATCTTCCGCGACTGTGGGTAAAGAAAGAGCGGGAACCGGTGACGACCGCAAAGGCTGGCCAGCGATGCGCAGGTGGGCAAGGACCCCGGAGCTCCGCAGCGGGCGCGAGCCGCGGCCGGCGCGATGGCGGCGGGTGGTCAACGGGCTGCGCCCGGACCGTAACCCGCTCCGCCGCCCGGTGGACCGGGTCGAATCGATGCTCATGCTCGGGCTGCTGGCCGTGTTCCTGGTCGCCGCCCCGGTGACCGCGTTCGGCGTCGGCCGGTGGGTCTGGGACGGCGCCACGGTCACGGCGCGGTCCGAGCAGGCCGCCTGGCACCGGGTCGGCGCCGTGGTGCGGCAGGACGTGCCCGCGCCCGCGGGCAACCCGTACGGGGCCGTCTACCTCGCCCAG
>DASWVA010000564.1:0-1507 GCA_036401415.1 Streptosporangiaceae bacterium | reverse complement strand
GGGTTGGTGATGCTCATCCGGGCTGTCTTAGCGCGCAGCGTGTTGACCTGCGGGTGCACCCGGCCGCCGAGGTCGGCGGCGGCGAGGAACCCTCGCAGGTTGGCAATCAGGTTCGATGCTTTCGATACGGCCAGCCGGGCCGTGATTAGCTCGGCAGCACCCGCGGGGAGCGCCGCCATCGCGGCGTGGTCGGCCACTAGGTCGGCGAGGTTGTCCGCTGTGATCTGGAGCCGCCCGGTCGGGGTGCGGGGAAAGCCGGTGATGCCCGCTTCGGCGGCGATGGTGTCCAGCCATTCGGCAAACCGGGGTGATCGGGCCGGGCAGCCCAGCGCGGCCGTGATCTGCGCGTCGGCGGCGGCGTGCTCTGTTTCCAGATCGGCCAGCAGACCGCGCGTGTAGGCGGTGTCCAGCCGCAGGCCGCGGACGGTGATCCCGGTGGCCTGTGCGGCGAGCCAGGTGTCCAGCCGGGCCAGGTGCGCGAACGGCCCGCAGGCGGCCAGCAGAACCGGCAGGAGACGGCGGGTGTAGATGGCGTCTAGCCCGGCATAGACCACATAGGCCTCATCGTCGGCGGGCAGGTGATTCCATCCCCACCGCAGCGGCGCGTTCCCGGCCCGGTGCCCGGCCGGGGCCAGCGCCCGCATCCGCTCGTGCAACGCCGTTTCCGCGGCGGTGAGCCCGCTGTCCAGATGCCGCCCGGCTAGCTCCTTGAGCCCATGCCCGGCCCGTTCGTCGGGGTCGATCAGCTTGGACAGCAGGTGCGTGTCGGCGACCCGCTGGCCGAGGGGAATACCGAACGCGGACCACACGGCCAGCACGTCGTAGGCGGTGTGGGTGACGAACCGGCGGCCCGGGTCAGCCAGTACCGCGGCGGCGGCGTCCCGCTGGCCCGGGTCGGCCATGTCCAGCACCCACGCTTCGCTCTCCGTCCCGAACTGAACCAGCCGCACCGTGAAACCGGGGGCGAAGAACCGCGGGCCGCGATCCTCAATCGCGGAGGTTTCCACGTCCAGTCCGAGCACCGGTTCCGCCGCGGTGAACGCTGCGAGCGCGGCCGGGTCAAGCTGCCCGCATCGCGGCGCGTGCACGGTCATCTCGTGCCCGGCGGCGGTGCGCCGGTAACCGGTCACGACGCCTCCTTTGGCTGGCAGGCCGGGCAGGCCCACAGCACCGGAACCGCGGCCGGGAGGGCCATCGGCTGCCCGCACGACTGGCACACGGGCGACTGCGGGCTGGCCAGCAGGTCAGTCAGCCAGCCGTAGCTGTCGCCGGTCAGGGCGGCATCGTAGATGGCGGGGTCGTACCGGCCCGCGTGTATGCCGCTGACCGGCTCGGCCGGGGCCGGGGCCAGGTCGAACAGGGCGGCGGGTTCGGCCGCCGTGACGGTGGTTACAGGCGGTGTCATGATGGGTGGTGCCTCCTTTGAGGGCACGCGGGGCCGGTGAATTGCTTTGGCGGCTGTGCACCGGCCCCGCATCAGGCCTCGGTCAGAACGGCGGCTCGTCGT
>DASWVA010000563.1:0-1672 GCA_036401415.1 Streptosporangiaceae bacterium | reverse complement strand
TCGCGGTGCGCGGCCTTCAGCGCCGTGGCCGTGCCGGCCGCCAGGGCCCGCAGGGTGGCGGGCGGCGGGTATCCGGGGACGGCGGGCGCCGCCGCGGCCAGGGTCGGGTCGCCGCCGCCGACCAGGACGATGCGGTCCCCGGTCCCGCTGACGACCCTGGTGGTGAAGCGGGCACCGGGGCCGAGCGCGGCCAGCGCGGCCACAGCCGTGGCCACCTTCTCGGTCGAGGCGGGCGCAGCCATCTGGCCGGGGCTGCGGGACCACAGCACCCGGCCGGAAGAGTCCGCGACCTCGGCCGACACCCCGGGGCCGAGCGCCGCCGAGGACAGCACCCCGGCCAGCGCGCTGTCCAGGCCGGAGCTGGTCGGGCCGCCGCGGGCGGTGCTCACCGCGGCGCCCGGCGCCAGGCCCGGTACGGGGCCCAGGACCGGACTGGCCTGCACGTCCGGCCGGTCCGCCACCTGGACCGGCTTGAGCATCGCCAGCCGGGACGGCAGCATGCGCGCCAGCGTCACACCCGCGGCCAACGTGAACACGTTGATCAGGGCCAGCGTGAGCAAAGCCACGCCCCGGGTGCTGCGCAGCACGACGCTTCCACCTTTCGCGGTGCAGGATGGTAGAAACCAGAGCCCGTTGCGCCGAAGGCGGCGCGGCGGGGGACAATCGAGTCAACCATCTACCCCCTGAGGCGTGAGGGCAGCATCGTGGACTTCGACGTGATCATTGAGATCCCGAAGGGCCAGCGCAACAAGTACGAGATGGACCACGAGTCCGGGCGGATCCGGCTGGACCGGATGCTGTTCACCTCGACCAGGTACCCCGATGACTACGGCTTCATCGAGGGCACCCTGGGCGACGATGGTGACCCGCTGGATGCCCTGGTCATCCTGGAGGAGCCGACCTTCCCCGGCTGCGTGATCAGCTGCCGCGCCATCGGTATGTTCCGCATGCGGGACGAGAAGGGCGGCGACGACAAGATCCTGTGCGTCCCGGCCAGCGACCCGCGCTGGGAGCACCTGCGCGACATCTACCACGTGCCGGAGTTCGACAAGCTGGAGATCCAGCACTTCTTCGAGGTCTACAAGGACCTTGAGCCCGGCAAGTCGGTGGAGGGGGCCGCCTGGGCCGACCGGGCCGCCGCCGAGGCCGAGATCGAAGCCTCCCGCAAGCGAGCCGAGGCCAGCGGCTTCTGACCCTTCTCCCGGCGTGTCCGGATCAGGGGCGGACGGCGCCGATCGGGTCGCCCGGCTGGTAGATGCTGTCGATCCGCACGTCGACCCCGGTGTAGGGCGCGTCCACCATGTCGCCGTTCCCGATGTAGATGCCGACGTGGTGGATGGTGGCCGGGTCCGCGTTGTCGGTCGCGTAGAACACCAGGTCACCTCGCTGCAGGTCGTTGAGGGACACGTGCACGCCTTCGTCCCACTGGTCTCCGGTGTAGTGCAGTATCGAGACGCCAGCGTGCTGCCAGGCCACCATGGCCAGGCCCGAGCAGTCGTAGCTGCTGGGCCCGACGGCCCCCCACTGGTAGGGCTTGCCCATCTGGCTGAGCGCGAAGTCCGCGGCGATGTCGCCCTGCGACGAGCTGGCCGCGGAACCGCCGGACGACGAAGGCGCCGACGAGGCTGCCGTGCCCTCGCGGGCCTGGGCGGCGCGGGCCGCGGCCGCCGCC
>DASWVA010000562.1:0-3205 GCA_036401415.1 Streptosporangiaceae bacterium | reverse complement strand
GCCAGCAGGATGGCCACCGCGACGGCCGCGACGGCGGCCGCGACGGGCCAGCCGCTGGCGGCGGCCGCGGCCAGCGGCACCGGCCCGGCCCCGGTCAGTACCCGGGCCACCGCCACCCCAGCCGACCCGCCCGCGAGGGCCGCGACCGTGCACACCGGGACCGCCTCGGCCAGCGTGAGCCGGGCCAGTTGCCACCGGGTCGCGCCCCGGGCGACGAGCATGGCCGACTCTCCCTCACGCTGGCCGGCCAGCAGCCGGGCCACCACCAGCAGGGCCGCGGCGGCCAGCAGCGCGACCAGCACGGCACAGATCGCCAGCAGCGAGCGGGCCACCCTCAGGTCGCTCTGGATCCCGGTCAGGGCCGCGGGCAGGCCGGTGTCCAGGGACAGGGCGGGCAGCGTGCCGGACGATTCGAGTTCCTGCCTGAGCGCGGCCACGCGGGCGGCCACCGCCCCGAGCTGGCCGGCCGGGATGGCGGCCAGCTCGGGCTGGACGACCCAGGTGGCCGACCCGACCGCGAGCGGGCCCGCGGGGCCGAGCGCCGCGCCGTCCACGGTCAGCGGCCCGTAGGTGGTGAATCCGCTCTGCGTGCTGGCGCCGGAGAAGCCGATCTGGTTCAGGGCCCAGTAGGCCGCGGCGGGACCGGTCACCTGCCGGGCGCGGTAGAGCCCGGTGATCCGGAACCGGGTCAGCTGCCCGGTCACCCGGTCCCGCATGGTCAGCGAGTCACCGGGGCGCAGGTGCAGCAGGCCGGCCGTCACGCTGGGCAGGGCGGCGGGCACCAGCTGGATTCCGGTGGCTGCCCCCGGCCGGCCTGCCCCCGCCTGGTTCGCCCGGTAGGCCCCGGGCCAGGTACCGGCGGTCAGTACCGCGTGCGCGGCGACGTCGTCCAGGGCGGCGGCTTCGGCGATGGGGACGTTGCCGCCGGACGCGGTGACGGCGCCGGGCCGGGCGGCCGTGAAGCCGAGCGGGTTGGACCACCGGGCCTGGTCGAAGGCGAACGGCGCGCCCGCCAGGTCCGTGGCGAGGCGGTGCCGCAGCAGGGTCGTGTACTGGGCGGCCTGGGCGGCGTTGACCGCCCCGGACAGGTCGAGGGTGGTGCCGCTGGCCCGGGCCAGCGTGTGCCGGACCGCCCGCGGCAGCGCCTGCCCGCTGAACACCGCGAAGGTGGTGCCCAGCGCCGCGGCCACCAGCGTGGTCAGCGCCGCGGCGACGATCACCAGCCGGTGGGCGTTCATCCGCGGCAGCGTCATCGATTCCCCGGTCCACGCCATCAGACCGGAGCCTAACGGCATGGCGGCAGCGTTATCCAGCCCGTCACCGCCCGGGCCCCGGACGCGGTCCGGAGCGGACCCGGAACGGTCGGAGCGGTCAGGCGAACGTGGTGGAACCCCCGGGGCGGCGGCGGGCGTCTAACCGGAGGTACCTCCCGGAAGGGGCAGACGTGAGACGTGGCGCGAGGGGGTTCCCGGCCTGGCCGGGGCTGGGCGTCGCGGGCGCCGGGGCGCTGGTGGCCCTGGCCGCGTGCGGTTCGGTGACCGGTCATCCGGCGGCGGGCGGGTCGCCGGCGGTGCCGGGGACCGTGCCGGCGGTTCCGGCCGCGATCTTGCGGGCGGTCACCCACGGCACGTCCGGGCGGATCGCGGTGGTTCCGTCCCCGGGGGCGGTGCTCGCGCACCCGGCGCAGAGCCGGGCCGCGGCGCTGCGGACGGCCCTGCGCCAGGAACCGCCCGGGACGAAGATCCTGGGCCTGACCCTGGCGCGGGTCAGGGGCTTTGGGTTCGGCACCGACATGACCCGGTCGCAGCTGGCCTGGCTGGTCTCCGTGGACCCGACGGCGGGGCCTACGGCGCGGGCGGTCCGGCCTGCGGGCGGGACAACTTCGACGTCGAGGCCATCGACCCGGGTACGGGCCGGTGGCTGATGGCCACGGCGGGCCGCCGGCCCGGCCTCGCGCCACTGCCCGTGCTGGGCTCCACACCCCGCGTGGCCCCGCCCAGCCCGGGCTGCGGCGCGCAGGTGCCGCACCCGCGCCTGGGCACCCCGGCCGCCTACTGAGCTTGCGGGCGGCACTGGCCCACAGGTCGCTGGCGTGGGACCGGACGATCTGGTGAGCTTTTCGGAGACAATGACCGCCCGGGCACTCCGCTGCGACGCGCGGCCACGGGCCGGGGGCGGGACCGTGTCGTGCTGAGTTCGGGAGTGGAGGCGCCGTGACCCGGCTGTCGCAGGATGAGCAGGACATCGTCAGCACCGTGCGCGAGTTCGTGGACCGCGAGGTCCGCCCGGTGGTGCGGGACATGGAGCACGCCGACACCTACCCCGGCAAGCTCATCGACCAGATGAAGCAGCTGGGGATCTTCGGCCTGGCCATTCCCGAGCCGTACGGGGAAGTCGAGGTGTCGATGCCCTGCTACGCCATGATCACCGAGGAGCTCGCGCGCGGCTGGATGAGCCTGGCCGGGGCGATGGGCGGCCACACCGTGGTGGCCAAGCTGCTGGTGATGTTCGGCACCGAAAAGCAGAAGCAGGCCTACCTGCCGCGCATGGCCACCGGCGAGCTGCGGGCCACGATGGCGCTGACCGAGCCGGCCGGCGGCTCGGACCTGCAGGCCATGCGGACCACGGCTGCTCTCGGGGCTGACGGGGCTGACGCGGATACCTACACCGTCAACGGGTCGAAGATGTGGATCACCAACGCGCGGCGGTCCGGGCTGATCGCGCTGATGGTCAAGACCGACGCGGCGGCCCAGCCCCGGCACCAGGGCATCAGCATCCTGCTGGTGGAGCCGGGCGAGGGCCTCAGCGTCTCCCGCGACCTGGGCAAGCTCGGCTACAAGGGCGTCGAGTCCTGTGAGCTGGTGTTTACCGGCTACCGCGCGCCCCGGTCGGCGCTGCTGGGCGAGGTGGAGGGCGCCGGCTTCGCGCAGATGATGAAGGGCCTGGAGACCGGCCGTATCCAGGTCGCCTCCCGGGCCCTGGGGGTGGGCCGGGCCGCGTTCGAGGACTCGCTGAAGTACGCGCAGGAGCGCGAGGCGTTCGGCCAGCCGATCTGGAAGCACGAGTCGGTCGGCAACTACCTGGCCGACATGGCCACCCAGCTGACCGCCGCGCGCCAGCTGGTGCTGTTCGCGGCCGAGCGGTTCGACGCGGGCGAGCGCTGCGACCTGGAAGCGGGCATGGCCAAGCTGTTCGCCTCGGAGAC
>DASWVA010000561.1:0-2154 GCA_036401415.1 Streptosporangiaceae bacterium | reverse complement strand
CGGGGGGCGGGAGGTCACGTTCGATCCCCTGGAAAAGCCGGGGGTGGCCAACCTCCTGACCATCCTGGCCGCCTGCACCGGGACCACCCCGGACGCGGCCGCCGCCGGGCTGGGCAGCTACCGCGAGCTCAAGCAGGCCGTAACCGAGGCGGTGGTGGCGGTGCTCGGGCCACTGCAGCGCCGCTACGCCGACGTCACCCAGGACCCGGGCACGGTCGCGGCCATCGCGCGGCCGGCGCGGCGCGGGCCCGGGACCTGGCCGCCCCGGCCCTGGCCCGGGCCCAGCAGGCGATAGGCCTGCTGGGCGGGTAGCCCGGCCGCTCGGCAGGCCGGTCAGGAGCTGGTCAGGATGACGAGCTGCCGGGTGGCCCGGGTCATGGCGACGTAGCGGTCGACCGCCCCCTCGATGCCGGGGCCGAACCTGTCCGGATCGATCAGGATGACCAGGTCGAACTCAAGCCCCTTGGCCAGTTCCGGGGTCAGCGACCGGACCCGGGGCCGGGCCCGGAACGCGGGGTCGCCGATGACGGCGGCGATCCCGTCGTCGTGGGCGGCGAGCCAGCTGCCGAGGATCGGGTCCAGGTCGGCCACGGCGCCGTGGGTCACCGGGAGGCCGCCGCTGCGGATCGAGGTGGGCACGTTGGCGTCCGGGAGCACGGCCCGGATGACCGGCTCGGCCTCGGCCATGACCTCCTGCGGGGTCCGGTAGTTGATGGTCAGGGTGGCCAGCTGGATCCGGTCGAACCCGATCCGCTCCAGCCGCTCCGGCCACGACTCGGTGAACCCGTGCCGGGCCTGGGCCCGGTCCCCGACGATGGTGAAGCTCCGGGACGGGCACCGGGCCAGCAGCATCTGCCACTCGGCGTCGGTCAGCTCCTGGGCCTCGTCCACCACGATGTGCGCGAACGGGCCGGCCAGCACGTCCGGATCGGCCCCGGGCAGCGCGGCCTCGTTGACCAGGGCGTCCGAGAAGTCCTCGCCGCGCAGCATGGTGACCAGCCCGGTGCCGTACTCGTCGTCGGCGACCTCGGCCAGGGTGTCCACGACCCGGGCCATCTGCTCGCGTTCGGCCGCGACGGCGGCGTCGTGCTGGCGCTTGCGACGGACCGCCAGCGGGTCGCCGAGCCGCTGGCGGGCCGCGTCCAGCAGCGGCAGGTCGGACACGGTCCAGGCCCGGGGATCGGCGCGCTGCAGCGCCCGGACGTCGGCCGGGCTGAGCCAGGGAGCGCACCGGCGCAGGTAGGCGGGGACCGTCCACAGGTCCCCGACCAGGTCGTCAGGGTTGATCAGCGGCCACGCGCGGTTGAGGGCCGAGTGCAGCTCCCGGCTCTGCCATAGCGACCTGCGGAGCAGGTCGGGCGGGACGTCCCCGCCGAGCTTGTCGACGCCGATCGCGATCAGTTCGGCCCGGATCTGGTCCCGGGCCTCGTTGTGCGCAGTGCCGGGCTCAGCGGCCCCGAACGCGTCCTCCCAGTCGCCGGTGCCGAGCTCGACGCCGCCCCAGGGCGTCGGCACCGTGAGCGGTTCGGACGGCAGGTTCTCGTAGAACCGGACGGCCGGCTCGATCGCCTCAACCAGCTCTGCCGAGGCCTTCAGCCGGGCCACGTCCGGGTCGGTCTCGGCCGTGGCCGTGGCCCCCTCGGGCAGCAGGTCGCGCAGCGTGCAGGTCTGCACGCCCTCCTCGCCCAGGCTGGGCAGCACGTCGGCGACGTAGGCCAGGTAGGGCTGGTGCGGGCCGACGAACAGCACGCCGCCCCGGCGGTGACCGAGCCGCGGATCGGAGTAGAGCAGGTAGGCGGAGCGGTGCAGCGCCACCACGGTCTTGCCGGTACCCGGGCCGCCGTCAACCACCAGGGCGCCGCGGGACCCGGCCCGGATGATGGCGTCCTGGTCGGCCGCGATGGTGCCGAGCACGTCCCGCATCCGGCCCGACCGGCTGCCGCCCAGGCTGGCGATGAACGCGGACTGGTCGTCCAGGGCGGCGTGCCCTTCCAGCCCGTCGGCGGTGAACACCTCGTCCCAGTAGTCGCTGATCCGGCCGCGGGTCCAGCGGTACCGGCGGCGGCTGGCCAGGCCCATCGGGGTGGCGTGGGTCGCGCCGAAGAACGGCTCGGCCGCGGGGGAACGCCAGTCGAGCAGCAGCCGGCGGCCCTG
>DASWVA010000560.1:0-4876 GCA_036401415.1 Streptosporangiaceae bacterium | reverse complement strand
CGACTCGATGTGCTCCTTGCTCCACATGGCGGCGAACAGCCCGTTGGCGAACCGGAGCACGTGCAGGTCCTGGGTCGCTTCCTTGCCCAGGAAGTGGTCGATCCGGTAGACCTGCTGCTCGTCCAGGACCGAGTGCACGGTGCGGTCGAGTTCCTCAAAGTTCTGCTGCGAGGTGCCGAACGGCTTCTCGTAGACCACCCGGGCGTCCTTGGCCAGGTCATGCTGGCCCAGCGCGGTGGTCAGCTCGCTGAACGCCACCGGCGGTACCGCGAGGTAGTGGATCAGCTGCGGATTACCGCCGAGCTGCTCCTTGGCCTTGGCCAAGTGGTCCAGCAGGCTGCCGGGATCGTCGGAGTTGAAGCCGCCGCCGGCGAAGTACACCCGGTCGGAGAACTCCTGCCACTGGGCAGGTTCGGGCTTGGGCCCGAACTCCTCCAGGACGTCGTGGAAGTGGGCACGGAAATCCTCGTGCGCCACGTCACCGCGACCGTTGCCGACCAGCAGCCACTGCTTGGGGAGCAGGCCCTCCAGGGCCAGCTTGTAGAAGGCCGGCAGCACCATGCGCTTTGCGAGATCGCCGGTGGCGCCGAACAGCACGAAGATCGTCGGGCCCGGGTCCGGGCTGGCCGTGGAGCCGGTGCTGGCACCGGCCGCAGAGGCATTTTTCTCAGTCGCCATGACCCATAACCTAGTGAGGCGGTCTTGTCACGCGACGCCCGGGTGGCAAAGGTGGGGAGTATGGGCGTACCGAACACTGACCAGGTCTCCCCCGCGGCCAGGGTGGCGGCCCGGATGGCGGACGCCGCGGCGGCCTGGCTGGCCGCGCTCGAACCGGGCCAGCGGGCCATGGCCATCCGGCCGGCGCCGGGGGCCGGGACCGAGTCCGAGGCCGAACGGCAGCGCTGGTTCTACACTCCGACCGACCACGGTGGCCTGACCCTGGGTGCCCAGACCGCGGCCCAGCAGCGGCTCGCGCACCAGCTGGTGGCGTCCGGCCTGTCCCGGGCGGGCTACGTCACGGTGGCCACGATCATCGGGCTGGAGAACATCCTCGACCACGCCGAGGGCTGGGGGGTCGGCTGGGAACGCGACCGGGGCCGCGACCCCGAGCTGTACTACCTGCGGGTGTTCGGCGAACCCGGCGGCCCGGGCCCGTGGGGCTGGCGGTTCGGCGGCCACCACGTCTCGCTGAACAACCTGATCGTGGACGGCCAGGTCCGCTCGGTGACCCCGTGCTTCCTGGGCGCCGACCCGGCGGTCTCGCCGCTGCTGGGGCCGGAGCCGCTGCGCCCGCTGGCCGGGGCCGAGGACCTGGCCCGCGAGCTGATGCGCTCGCTCGGCCCGGCCGGGGAGGCCGCGGCCACCCTGCACACTCGGGCCCCGTCGGACATCGTGGGCGGCAACCGGCCCCGCCTGGCGGACGGGGACGAGATGATCCGGCTGCGGCACCTCTGGAACGGGGATTTCACCGACCCGGACGTGGCGGCCACCCTGCTGGCCATCGACAACGGCAACGAGGAGCTCACCGGTTACGGCGCCGGTGACCACCGCCAGGTGGCCCTGACCGCCACGCCCCGGGGGCTGGCCGCCCGCGAGCTGGACGACAGCCAGCGGCACCAGCTCCGCCGGCTCCTCGCCTGTTACCTGGGCCGGGTGCCGGACGAGCTGTCGCCGCTGCCGGACTACGACGACGACCGCACCCTGGACGAGGTGCACCTGGCCTGGGCCGGGCCGGTCGTCCCGGGGCAGCCGGTCTACTACCGGCTGCAGGGCCCCGGGCTGCTGATCGAATACGACAACGTGCAGCGTCGCGCCAACCATGCCCACTCGGTGTGGCGCGACCCGGAGTCCGACTTCGGCCTGGACGTGCTGGCCGCGCACATCATTTCGGGGGCGTAGCCCCCCAGGCCCCCCAACGCGGGCCGCGCCCCCCCGGGGGCCCCCACACCCCACGGGGACTTTGTGTTGGTCATCAGGTGCGCAGGTTTCCGCGGAGGACGCTGACGGCGGAGTGGGCCGGGTTGCCGTTGTTGGCCTGCAGGCTGATGTCGATCGCCGAGTAACCCGCCAGCAGGCCGGCGGCCACCCCGAAGCTGGCCTGGCCGGACGGGGGCAGCGCGCCCATCGGCATCATCTTCAGCGTGGCCGGGTCGAGCAGCCAGACCTCGTAGTAGTGGCCCGGGCCCGGGCCGGGCAGGGCGCCCGTGCGCACCTGGACCTGCCGGGCACCCGAGGCCGCGGTGACGGTGACGGCGCCGTGAGCGGCCGCCGGAGCCTGCAGCGGGCGCAGCGCGGCCTGGCTCAGCACCGGGGGGCCGGAGGCGGACAGGCCGAGAGCGGCGGCGACCGCGCCGGCGATCACCACCACCGCGGCGGCGACGACGGCGAGACCCCGGCGGCTCACGCGGCGGTCGGGGCGGTGACGGGCCGGGCGGTGGCGGGCCGGATCGCGGCGGGCCGGATCGCGGCGGCTGATGCGCGACAGCCATTCCGGCGTCTCCGGGTCCGCGATGGCTGGGGAGGGTGTGGCTGGCGCGGCCGAGCGCAGTGGGGTGACTGGGGGGACTGGAGTGACGGCGGGGTCCGGGAAGCTGGCCGGCGTGGCCGGGTGCGCCCGGATGGGCGACGGCACCCGCTCAGCGCGGGCGGCGGCGCGCAGGGCACTGGCGGCCACCGCCACCGAGACCAGCTCGTTCCGGCACGGCGGGCAGGTCCGCAGGTGGGCCGCCACGGCCAGCGTCTGCGCCCGGTCACACTCGCCCGCCAGCAGCGCGGGCAGCTCATCGACGACGTGCTCGGGCGGCTCCGGAACCGTCATAGGGCCCTCCCTTCCATCAGCACCGCGAGCCGGCGCAGGCCGCGGGACACCCTGGCCTTGACCGTGCCCAGCGGGATCCCGAGCCGCTCGGCGATCTCCCGCTGCGTGAGCTGGGAGAAGTAGGCCAGTTCTATCGCTTCCCGCTGCTCCGCGGACATCTGGACCAGGGCGGCGCGGATCTCGGCGGCCCAGGCCAGCTGGTCGGCCAGCTGGTTGCCGTCCTCCCCCATCAGGTCGCGGACCACCCCGACCTCCACCACTCCGCGCCGGCGGCGGAGGGCGTCGATGGCCCGGCGGCGGGCGATGGCGAACAGCCACGGCTCGAACCGGCGATCCGGGTCGAGCTGGCCGCGGGAGCGCCACACGTCCAGGAACGTCTCCTGCAGGACGTCTTCGACGTCCGGCGGCGGCACGAACCGGTGCAGGTAGCCACGGACGGCGGCCCCGTAGCGGTGGTAACACTCCTCCAGGGCGCGCTCGTCCCCGGCCACCAGGCGCTCGCCGACCGTTACCGCGGACGGATCGTTCATCAGCCTCACCGGACCGGGGTGGCAACGATGACGATGTTGTCCAGATACAGGTGCGAGGCGGTGTCGTACGCCCCGCCGCAAGTGATCAGGACCAGCTCCGGCGTCCCCTGCTGGGACAGCAGCCCGGACCGGGTCAGCGCGGCCTGGGGCAGCATCAGCCGCCGGGTCACGGTGTAGTCCGCGACCTGCCCGGACGCGACCGTGACGCGGACCGTGGCTCCGGCCTGAACGTCGTTCAGGTGCAGGAACGCCCCGGGCACGCCGTAATCGTCGATGTGCCCGGCCAGCAGGGTGGTGCCGCCCTGGCCGGGCGCGGGGCCGCGGTCGTACCAGCCGACCTGCCGGGGCGGCGGGATGGCCAGCGCACCGCCGCGGCCCAGACCCTCGGGCACGATCCCGGCGCGCACGCCGATCGCCGGGATGGCCAGCGCGACCGGCGGGGACGCCGAGGTACCGGCGACCACCCCGGCCGTGGACGGCCGGTGACCGCGGGGGGTGGCCGCGGTCACCGGCGCCAGCGCGGCGGGCGCCGCCGGGATGGATGCGGCGGGCCGGGCGAGCCGCACCGGGGTGGGGACCGACCAGGCCAGCCAGGCCCCGAGGGCGCCGGCCGCGATGACGGCCGACGCCAGCAGCCCCAGCAGGCCCCGCCCCCGCCGCGTAACCAGGGATCGCACGCGGGCTAGCTCCGCCGGGTTCCCGGGGCCCGCAGCAGCCGGACGGAGTACGCGGCCCCGGCCGCGGCCAGCGCGAGCAGGGCGGCGAACAGGCCGGCGGGCAGGCCGTGGTGCGAGCCGACCGGGCTGTTGCCGGTCACCACCATGCCCGGCATGCCGGACAGCGAGACGGTCTGCACGATGGCGGAATACTTGGCCGACGACGAGCCGACCACGTAGACGATGGTGTCGGCGTCCGCCGTGACCGGGACGGACGCGCCGGACAGGGCGGCCGCCCCGCTGCTGGCCACGTCGACGCTGACCCCGGAGTAGGTCTTGGCGGGCACGGTCACCGCGGCCTGCGCCCCGGGCGCCAGGCTGCTGGCCAGCGTGGTCCCGCCCGCGGCGACCTTCACGGCCGGAGCGTCGGCGTTGTGGCTCAGCACCAGGCGGCCGTCCCCGGCGGAGACCGGTGCCAGGCTGTTCTCGTACAGCCCAAGGGCGGGCTTGCCCGAGCTGTCCAGGTAGGCGATGGCACTGGCGTTCTCACCGCTGGACAAGGTGGCCGACGCCGAAGCCAGGTAGTTGGCTGAGCTGCAGGCCTGCCCGGCCTTGACGATGCCGAGCGAGTAGGTGCCCGCGGGCAGCGACAGCGACTTCTGGCTCATGAAGGTGAACCCGGAGATGGCCGCCTTGCCGTCCGCGCACACGTCCACGGTGACGCCGGGGACGCCGTGGATCACGGTCAGCGCGGCGTCACCGCTCTGGCCGGGCTGCTGCTCCTGAGCGCCCGCGGCGCCCGCGGTCAGGACGCCGCC
Source organism: Streptosporangiaceae bacterium (assembly GCA_036401415.1). Classification (GTDB taxonomy): domain Bacteria; phylum Actinomycetota; class Actinomycetes; order Streptosporangiales; family Streptosporangiaceae; genus Bog-532. The sequence goes on along the minus strand of DASWVA010000560.1, from coordinate 54 downwards.
CGCGGCCACCGCCGCGGTCAGGGCCGACATACTCAGCCACCGGGTAACAAGACC
>DASWVA010000559.1:0-2918 GCA_036401415.1 Streptosporangiaceae bacterium | reverse complement strand
CCGGTGACCGAGCGGTGGTGGGACGAGCACCAGGCCACCCGGCGGGCCCGGTTCCAGCTGGTCACCGGGGACGGCATCGGCTGGCTGGCCGCGGTCGAGCAGGGCCGCTGGCAGATCGAGGCCCGCTACGACTAGGCCGGGGAGGGACCGTGGGCTGGGACAACCCTCCGGTCAGCTGGCGTGAGCTGGAGCGCCGGCTGACCGGGAACGTGACCCGGCTGCCGCGGGCGGAGCTGCCCTGGGCTGAGCTGCACTGCCACTCCTCGTACAGCTTCCTGGACGGGGCGTCCAGCCCGGCCGAACTGGTCGCCGAGGCGGCCCGGCTCGGCCTGGCCGCGCTGGCCGTCACCGACCACGACGGCATGTACGGGGTGGCTCAGTTCGCTCAGGCCGCGGCCCGGGCCCGGACCGGAGCCGGGGCCGCCCTGGCCACCGTATTCGGCGCCGAGCTGAGCCTGGGACCGGCCGGCCCGGGAGGACGGCCCCCCGGTCACCCGCTCCGGTACCCGCCGGGCGCTGGCGTTGAGTCCCGGGCCGGGGCGGCGGACCCGGGCGGCCGGCACCTGCTGGTCCTGGCCCGGGACGCCGACGGCTACAAGCGGCTGTCCGCGGTGATCAGCGCGGCCCAGCTCGCCGGGGGCGGCAAGGGGCGGCCGGTCTACGACCTGGACGCGCTCGGCCAGGCCCACGACGGGCACTGGGTGGTGCTGACCGGCTGCCGGAAGGGTGCGGTACCCGCCGCCCTGGCCGCCGAAGGGCCGCCCGCCGCCCTGGCCGAGCTGCGCGCGCTGACCGGCATGTTCGGCCACGGCAACGTCCTGGCCGAGCTGACCTTTCACGATCAGCCCGGCGACGACGAGCGGAACGGCGTGCTGGCCGGGCTGGCCGACGCGGCCGGGATCGGCGTGGTCGCCACCGGCAACGTGCACTACGCCGCGCCCGCCCGGGCCCAGCTGGCCGAGACGCTGGCCGCGATCCGGGCCCGGCGCAGCCTGGCCGAGATGGACGGCTGGCTGCCCGCCACCGGCGCCGCGTACCTGCGGTCCGGGGCGGAGATGAGCCGCCGGCTGCGCCGGTTCCCCGGTGTCCAGCAGCGGACCGTGGAGCTGGCCCTGGACTGCGCGTTCAGCTTCGGGGACCTCGCCCCGAAGCTGCCCGGCTGCCCGGTGCCCGACGGGTACGACGAGATGTCCTGGCTGCGCGCGCTGGTCGCGGAACAGGCTCCGAAACGCTACGGGCCACCGGAAGCGGAGTGGCAGCCCGGGGCCTACCGCCAGATCGAGCACGAGCTGGCGGTGATCGGCCAGCTCGGGTTCCCCGGCTACTTCCTGCTCGTGCACGACATCGTCCGGTTCTGCGAGAACCACAACATCTTGTGCCAGGGCCGCGGCTCGGCCGCGAACTCGGCCGTCTGCTACGCGCTGGGGATCACCAGCGTGGACGCGGTCCGGCACGGCCTGCTGTTCGAGCGCTTCCTGTCCACCGGGCGGGACGGGCCGCCCGACATCGACCTGGACATCGAGCACCGCCGCCGTGAGGAGGTGATCCAGTACGTCTACGACCGGTACGGCCGGGGCCGGGCGGCCCAGGTGGCCAACGTGATCACCTACCGGCCGCGGCTGGCGCTGCGGGACGCGGGCCGGGCCCTCGGCCACCGGCCGGAGGAACTGGACGCCTGGTCCCACCGGGCCGGCCCGGGGGAAGCGGCCGGCCCGGACGCTGGCGTGCCCGCCGACGTGGCCGCGCTGGCCGGGCAGCTGCAGCGGCTGCCGCGGCACCTGGGCATCCACTCGGGCGGCATGGTCATCTGCGACCGGCCGGTCAGTGACGTCTGCCCGGTCGAATGGGCGCGGATGCCCGGCCGCAGCGTGCTGCAGTGGGACAAGGACGACTGCGCCTACGCCGGGCTGGTCAAGTTCGACCTGCTCGGCCTGGGCATGCTGTCGGCCCTGCACGACTGCTTCGACCTGGTGGAGACGCACTACGGGCACTCCTGGACGCTGAATTCGATCCCGCAGGAAGACGCCGCCGTCTACCGGATGCTCCAGGCCGCGGACACCGTGGGGGTGTTCCAGGTCGAGTCACGGGCCCAGATGGCCACCCTGCCCCGGCTGCGCCCGGAGAAGTTCTACGACCTGGTGGTGGAGGTGGCGCTGATCCGGCCCGGCCCCATTCAGGGGGGCTCCGTCCACCCCTACCTGCGCCGCCGCGCGGGCGCGGAGGACCAGCTGATCCCGCACGAGTCCATGCGGGGCGCCCTGGAGAAGACCTTGGGGGTGCCGCTGTTCCAGGAGCAGATGATGCAGCTGGCCATCGACTGCGCGGGCTTCAGCGCGGCCGAGTCGGACAAGCTGCGGCAGGCGATGAGCTCCAAGCGGGCGCCGGAGCGGATCGAGGAACTGCGCCAGCGGCTCCTGGGCGGGATGGCCGCCCGGGACATCCCCGGCGCGGTGGCCGAGGACGTGTACCAGAAGATCCTGGCCTTCTCCAGCTACGGGTTCCCCGAGTCGCACGCGATCAGCTTCGCCTACCTGGTCTACGCCAGCGCGTGGCTGAAGCACTACTACCCGGCCGCGTTCACCGCCGCCTTGCTCCGCGGCCAGCCGATGGGGTTCTACTCCCCGGCCAGCCTGATCAGCGACGTCCGGCGGCACGGGGTCGAGGTACGCGGCGTGGACGTCAACCTGAGCAGCGACCTGGCCACCCTGGAGGCCACCGGGGGCGGGACGCCCGGACGGGCCGGAACCGGGGCCCAGCCGGCCATCCGGCTCGGCCTGCGCGGGGTGCGCAACCTGGGCACGGACCCCGCCGCGGCGGTCGCCGCCGGGCGGCCGTACCGGGACCTGGAGGACTTCGCCCGCCGGACCCGGCTGTCGCCGCCGGCCCTGGAGGCCCTGGCTGCCGCGGGTGCGTTCGGC
>DASWVA010000558.1:0-3414 GCA_036401415.1 Streptosporangiaceae bacterium | reverse complement strand
CACGTGCCGCGCGTACTCCTGCAGCAGGTGGAACAGCACCCGCTCCAGCGTGGGCGGATCCGCGCCGTCCCACCGCTCACCGGGCCGGCCGACCTCGTCCAGGTCGTGATTTTCCACGATGTCCCGGGTCCGGGCGGCCTGGGCCAGCAGGGCGGCCTCCAGCTCGTCCAGTGTCTCGTCCGGCCCCACGTACCAGCGGCCGTCCCGCCGGTCGCCCCAGACTCCGGCCAGATCCTGGCCTTCGAACCCCCACTCCAGCCAGCGCATCTCCACGTAGCGCAGGTGCTTGAGCAGCTCGATCGGCGCCCACCCGGACAGCAGCCGACTGGTCCGCAGCTCGCCGGGCGGCAGGCCCGACAGCTTGTTCACCACCCGGTCCCGGAAGAATTCCAGGTAGCGCAGGAACACTTCGGCCCGGGAACCGGCGGGATCGGTCGACTCGGGAAACGGTACGGTCATAGGCCGAGCCTGGCCGGCCCGGGGGGCCCCGGCCACCCCCCGGCGAGACTTTTTACCGGGTCAATGGGCCCTTTGCCCTTCCAAGAGCAAGGACGATGGCGCCATTGTCCCTGAACCGTGCGCGTGCCCTGAACCGTGCGCGTGCCTGAACCGTGTGCGTCGTGTCAGGCCGCGTCCGGCCGGGCCGCGCCGGAGGACGGGCCCGTGCCCGACCATCCGGCACCGGGGGACCGGCTCGAGTGCGCCGGGTTGCCCCGCTGCGGACCGCGCCGCCCGTTGGCCTCACCTGAGCCCGAGCCCGGCCGGCGCCGGCGCGGTGACCCGCCCCGCTCAGACCGGTCGGACCGGTCGGCCCCGCCGCGGGCTGACGCTGGGCGAGCGGGCGGTGGCGGCGGAACCGGCGTGCCGGTGGTGGCGATCTCCTCAACCACCGGGTGGCCCGACCGCACATAGTCGCGGCTGGCGGTGACCCCGCCCGCCTGGTGCATCCGCTGCAGTTCGCGCAGCTGGCTCTCGTCGGTCAGCGTCACGACCAGGCCGGACGCGCCCGCGCGGGCCGTCCGCCCGGAGCGGTGCAGGTAATCCTTGTGGTCGTTGGGCAGGTCGAAGTGCACGACCAGCTCCACGTCGTCCACGTGGATGCCGCGCGCGGCCACGTCGGTGGCCACCAGCACCCGCGGATGGCCGAGCGCGAACGCGTCGAGCGCGCGCTGCCGCTGCTTCTGGGTGCGGTTGCCGTGGATGGCCTCGGCGGCCACCCCGGACCGGGTGAGTTGCCGGGCCAGCCGGTCCGCGCCGTGCTTGGTGCGGACGAAGAACAGCGTCCGGGCCGGCCGGCTCGCCATCTCGGTCGCCACGGTCAGCTTCTCGTCCTGGCCGGGCAGGACCAGCACGCGGTGCTCGGCCAGGCTGGTGCCCTCATCCTGCGGCGCCACCGCGTGCAGCGCGGGGTCGGTCAGGTAGTTGGTGACCAGCAGGCCGACCCGGCGGTCCAGCGTGGCCGAGAACAGCATCCGCTGCCCACCCGCGGGGGTGGCGTCCAGGATGCGGGTCACCGCGGGCAGGAACCCGAGGTCGGCCATGTGGTCGGCCTCGTCCAGCACCGTGATCTCGATTTCGTCCAGTGTGCAGGCGTGCTGGTCGAGCAGGTCGATCAGCCGGCCCGGGGTGGCCACCACCACATCGACGCCGTCCCGCAGCCGGGTGATCTGCCGCGAGTAGGGAACGCCGCCGTAGATGGTCATCACGCTCACACCGATGGCCCGGCCGAGCGGCCCGAGCACGTCGGCGACCTGCTGAGCCAGCTCACGGGTGGGCACCAGCACCAGGCCGCGCGGCGCCTTCCCGCGCCGCCGGCCGCCGGCCGAGCCGGAACCGGCCGAACCGGAAGTGGCCGAGCCGGGGGCGTCCTGGGCCAGCCGGGTCAGCAGCGGCAGGCCGAACGCCAGGGTCTTACCGGAGCCGGTCTGAGCCCGGCCGAGCACGTCCCGGCCGGCCAGCGCGTCCGGCAGGGCGCGGCGCTGGATCGCGAAGGGCGCCTCGATGTTCTGCGCGGCGAGCCCCTGGATCAGGCGTTCGGGCAGTCCCAGTTGATCAAAGGTCTGGTTTTCCGGCTCCGGCCGCGCGGCGGCGTCGGACAGGGCCTGGTCGAGACCGGCGTACGGCTCCGGCTGAGCCGGCCGCGCCGGCCGGGTGTCACGCGGGCGCCGGGGGCCGTTCCGGCGGGCAGGCTCTTGGCCGTACTGGCGGGCGGGCGCGCGCCGACGCCGTGCGTTCTCAGGCATGCATGAACTCCATCGCTGATTCGGGGGCCGTCTCATGTCAGGGACGTCGACGACTGCGGCGAAATGGTGCTTCGCCAATCAGCGGACTGCTCACACAAGCGACCATGCGGGCGGCTGGCCCGCGGAACAGGCGGCATCCTCGCCGCCTCGACCAGTAACGCTAGCAGCCCTGGTGGTGTTCCCCGGCCTGAAAAACCACCGCGCCGCGCGGAGCGCCGCCTTGGAACCGGGCCACCAGCCTGTCGCAGTGCGCGGCACGGCCACCCGTACGATGAGCCGCATGGCGCCGCGCGGGATCGACTTCCACGTCCATCTGCCCACCCCGGACTGGCTGGACGGCAGCATGCAGGGGTACGTGGAGGCCGCCGAGGCGTACTTCCGGGCCAAGGTCGAGCGCCGGTCCCTGGACGAGCTGGCCGACTACTACCGCGGGCTGGACCTGATGGCGGTGCTGCTGGCCTGGGACGCCGAGACCGCCACCGGCCGGCCCCGGGTGCCGAACGAAACCGTGGCCGCGGCCTGCCGCGACTACCCGGACGTGTTCACCGGCCTGGGCTCGGTCGACCCGCACAAGCGCAACGCCGCCGACGAGGTGGCCAAGATCGCGGACCTGGGGCTGCGGGGCGTGAAATTCCACCCGTCGCTGCAGGCGTTCGCCCCCGACGACCCGGTGTACTGGCCGGTGTTCGCGGCTTGTGAGGATCACGGGCTGCTGGCCCTGTTCCACACCGGCACCAGCGGCATCGGCGCCCGGCAGCCCGGTGGCCAGGGCATCCGGCTGGACTATGCCCACCCGCTCAAGCTCGATGCGGTGGCCGCGGGGCATCCCGGCCTGACCGTGGTCGCGGCGCACTTCGGCTGGCCGTGGCACATGGACCTGATCGCCATGGCCCTGCACAAGACCAACGTGTACATCGACATCTCCGGCTGGTCGCCCAGGCGCATCCCGGCCGAAGTGGTCCGGGAGCTGAAGGGGCGGCTGAGCAGCCAGTTTGTCTGGGGCAGCGACTACCCGTTCATCTCGCCGGAACGTTGCCTGACCGAGCTGGACGGCCTGGACATCCCGGCCGGGACGCTGGACACCGTGATGCGCGCGAACGCGGCCCGCATCCTTAAACTGGAGGTTTGAGTGCCTGCGGGCTTGACGGCTTGAGCGGCTAAAAAGGGCTGA
>DASWVA010000557.1:0-8000 GCA_036401415.1 Streptosporangiaceae bacterium | reverse complement strand
TGCGGGTCGGCGAGCACCGCCTCGCCGGTGGGGTGCACGGTGGCGACGCCGTACCGCTCGGCGACCGCCGCCGCCCGGCCGGAGTCCACGTCGGTGATCACGGTGACCGGCGCGCCCCCGATCACGGTGGTCAGCCGCCGGACGTGGTCCTCGCCGATCAGGCCGACCCCGATCACTCCTACCCGGACCGTCACGGCCGCCTTCCCCTCACAGGTAGTCCCGTTGATGCCGCCTGGCCCGCTCGTAGGCCTCGCGCGCCTGCTGGGTGCTGGCCAGCGCCGCGATCCCGGCCACCGGCACGTCCCACCAGCTCTCCGAGGACGGCACCGGCGCCCGCGGGTCGGTCTCGATGCAGACCACCGTGGTCCGGGCGGCCGCCATGGCCCGCCCCAGCGCGACCCGGAACTCCCCGATCGAGCGGGTGCGCAGCACGTCCGCGCCCAGGCTCTCGGCGTTGGCGGCCAGGTCCACCGGCAGGCTGCCGCCGTCGAGCATCCCCGACGCCGGGTTCCGGAAGCGGTAGGAGGTGCCGAACCGCTGGGAGCCGAGGCTCTCGGACAGCGCGCCGATGCTGGCGAAGCCCCGGTTGTCGATCAGCACGATGGTGAGCTTGATGCCTTCGGCCACGGCGGTCACGATCTCGGAGGACATCATCAGGTACGAGCCGTCGCCCACCATGACCACCACCTCGCGGTCCGGGGCGGCCATCTTGATGCCCAGGCCGGCCGCGATCTCATAGCCCATGCAGGAGTAGCCGTACTCCACGTGGTACTGCTTCGGGTCGCGGGCCCGCCACAGCAGCTGCAGGTCGCCGGGCAGGCTGCCGGCCGCCTGCACGATCACGTCGCGCGGGCCGATGATCTCGTTGACCGCGCCGATCACCTCGGTCTGCGCGGGTCGCGGCTGGTGCCCCAGGTGGTAGGCGTGGTCGACCACCGGGGTCCACCGTTCCACCAGCTGCCGGCAGTGCGCGGCGTAGGAATCCTCCACGCGGTGTCCGGCCAGCCCGGCGGCCAGGGCCTCGGTACCGCGCCGGGCGTCGGCCACCACCGCGGTGGCCGCCTCCTTGGCCGCGTCGAACCCGGTCACGTTGAGGTTGACGAACCGCACCTGTGGGTCGGCGAACGCGGTCCGTGACGCCGTGGTGAAGTCGCTGTACCGGGTGCCGATCCCGATCACCACGTCCGCTGCGGCGGCCAGCGTGTTGGCCGGCGGGGTCCCGGTCGAGCCGACCCCGCCCACGGCCTGCGGGTGGTCCCAGGGCACCGCGCCCTTGCCCGCCTGGGTGTCCGCCACCGGGATGCCGGTCTGCTCGGCCAGGCCCCGCAGTGCGTCATGGGCCGCGGAGTACAGCACGCCGCCGCCCGCGATGATCAGCGGCCGCCGGGCGCTCCGGATGACCTCAGTGGCGCGGGACACCGCCTCCGGCTCGGGTGCCGGGCGCGCGATGGGCCATTTTCTGGGTTTGAACAGTCGCTCCGGCCAGTCGTAGGCTTCGGCCTGGACATCCTGGGGCAGGGCGATGGTGACCGCTCCGGCCTCGGCGGGATTGGTCAGGACCCGCATCGCGGCCAGCAGCGCGGACGGCAGCTGCTCGGGCCGCCAGATCCGGTCGAAGTACCTCGACACCGGCCGGAAACTGTCGTTCACCGACACGTCGCCGGAGCCTGGGTCTTCCAGTTCCTGCAGCACCGGGCGGGCCGCCCGGGTGGCGAACACGTCGCTCGGCAGCAGTAGCACCGGGATGCGGTTGATCGTGGCCAGGGCGGCGCCGGTCACCATGTTGGTCGAGCCCGGCCCGATCGAGGCGGTGCAGGCCATGACCTGGCACCGGTTCCGCATCCGGGCGAAGCCGACCGCCGCGTGCACCATGGCCTGCTCGTTCCGGGCCAGGTAGTAGGGCAGCTCCGCGTGCCGGGTGAGCTGGGACTCCAGCAGGGCCTGGCCCACCCCGGCCACGTTGCCGTGGCCGAAGATGCCGAAGCAGCCGGGGATCAGCCGCTGCTGCTCACCGTCCCGCTCGCTGTACTGCTGGGCCAGGAACCGGACCAGGGCCTGCGCCACGGTCAGCCGGATGGTCGGCTCGCTCACTTCGGTCCTCCCGCGCCGGTTATCGGCAGCCGGGGGTCGATCGGGGTGTCCGCCCAGGTACCGCGGATCCAGGCGTGCGCCGGGTCGTCGCGGAACTTCCACTCCCGCTCGCCGGGGCCGCCCATCACGTTCAGGTAGTACAGGTCGTAGCCGGGCGCGGCCATGGACGGGCCGTGGTAGCCGTGCGGGATCAGCACCACGTCCCCGGACCTCACTTCGGCGCACACGTCGATCTGCCGCCCGGGCCCGGACCCGTACACCCGCTGGTAGGCCGGCCCGCCCCCCGCCACCTCGAAGTAGTAGATCTCCTCCAGCCGGGACTCACCGTCCCGCTGCTCGTCGTGCTTATGCGGGGGATAGGAGGACCAGTTGCCGCCCGGGGTGAGCACCTCCACCGCGATCAGCCGGTCAGCGCTGAACGCCTCCGGGGCGCAGAAGTTGTTCACCTGGCGGCTGGCCGTCCCGGCCCCGCGCAGTTCGACCGGGACGCCGGCGGCGGGCACGTACCGGGCCTCGAGCCGGGTCCCGGCCCGGGCCGAGGCCAGCGCGAACCGGCCGCCGGCCACCGAATGCACCGCCGCCGCGGCGTCCCGGGGCAGGTAGGCGAAGTCGGTGACCGCCGTGAACACATCCGGGCGCCCGTGCAGGGTGAACCGCTGGCCGTCGCAGTCGACCTCGGCCGCACCGGACAGCGGCAGCACGATCACCTCGTCCTGGCCGGTGGCCAGCTCGAACCGGCCGCCGGCGCCCAGCTCGGCGATCCGCAGCCCGCTGTAGGACCAGCCCGCGCTCTCCGGGGTGATCGAGGTGACGTACGGCCCGGTCGCGGTCTGGCCGTGCCGGACCACCGGTGACCGGGTCACCGGGCCGCCTCTCCGCTCGCGCAGAGCATCTCCGCTACGGCGTCGACCGCGCCGGCCACGTCGTCGCCCGGCGGGAACAGCAGCGAGCGCCCGATCACGAATCCCCGCACCGTGGGCAGTTCCAGGGTCTTGCGCCAGGTGGCCATGACCGCGCTCTGGTCCGGCGCGACCTCGCCCCCCAGGATCAGCGCGGGCAGCGTGGAGGCGGCCATGACCCGTTTCATGTCGTCCACGTGCGGCACCTTGAGCCAGGTGTAGGCGGACGTGTGGCCCAGGCCGGACGCGACCGCGATGGCGCGCATCATGGCCTCCGGGCTGAGGTCGTGGCGGATCTTCCCGCCGCTGCGGCGGGCGATGAACGGCTCGACCATGGCGATCAGCTGGCGGCTGGCCAGGTCGCTCACGGCCGCGCTGCAGGCGTCCAGGGTGCGCGCGGTGGCGTGGTCGTCCGGATCGATCCGGATCAGCATCTTGCCGCCGTCAAAGCCGGCCGCCGCGATGCTGGCCGCGTCGTAGGCGGTGAACCGGTCGTCGATCTCGAAGGCGGTCCCGGCCAGGCCGCCGCGGTTCATCGAGCCGATCACCACCTTTTCCTCCAGCGCGCCCAGCAGCAGCAGGTCCTCCAGGATGTCCGGAGTGCCGAGCACGCCGCTGACCCCGGGCCGGGACAGGGCCAGGCACAGCCGGTCCAGCAGGCCGGCCCGGTCACCCATGGCCAGCGGCTGGTCGCCGGCCCGCAACGCGCCGCGGGCCGGGTGGTCGGCGGCGATGATCATCAGTTTGCCGTGCCCGCCGGCCCGGGGCGGGGCCGGCCGCCGGCGGGCTGACGCCTCGGCGATGGCCTGGGGCCGGTACACGCGGGTCTCGACCAGGCCTCTCAGGTCCGCCTCACGCATGCTGCGCCTCCGACATCTTGGCCTCTACTTCGTCCGCGGTCGGCATGGCGTCGGCGCAGGCCAGCCGGGAAGCCACGATGGCCCCGGCCGCGTTGGCGAACCGCAGCACCCGGTCCAGGTCCCAGCCCGCCAGCAGGCTGTGGCACAGCGCACCGCCGAACGCGTCCCCGGCGCCGAGCCCGTTGACCACCTCGACCGGGACCGGCGGCACCTCCACCACCTGGTGGCCATCTGAGGCCAGCACGCCGTCCGGCCCCTGCTTGATGACGGCCAGGCGGACCCCGGCCTCGTGCAGGGCGGCGGCGGCCTGGCGCGGTTCGCGCACGCCGACCGCGGTTTCGCACTCATCGAGGTTGCCCACGGCCACCGTGGCGTGCGGCAGCGCCTCGGCGTACCAGCGGCGGGCCTCCTCCCGGGACGGCCAGAACATCGCCCGGTAGTCCAGATCGAACACGGTCAGCGCGGGCTGGTCACCGGGCTGGTCATGGGGCTGGTCACGGGCCGGGTGAGCCTGCGACCGGACCGCCAGCGCCCGCAGCGTGGCGCTGCGGCTGGGTTCCTGGCACAGGCCGGTGCCGGTCATCCAGAAGACGCCCGCGCTCTGCACCGCGGCCAGGTCGATCTGGCCCGGCTCGATCTGCAGGTCCGGGGCGGTCGGGAACCGGTAGAAGTACAGCGGAAAGTCGTCCGGCGGGAAGATCTCGCAGAACGTCACCGGGGTGGGCAGGGCCGGCACCGCGGTGACGAACCGGTCGTCGACCCCGAATCCGCGCAGGGCATCGTGGACGTACTCGCCGAACGGGTCCTGGCCGGTGCGGCTGATCACCGCCGTCCGGCGCCCGTACCGGGCCGCCGCCACCGCGACGTTGGTGGGGCTGCCGCCCAGGTACTTGCCGAACGTCGCCACGTGCCGCAGCGACCGGCCGGTCTGCAGGGGGTAGATGTCCACCCCGATGCGGCCCATGGTCAGCACCTCGAACGTGGTCACCGGCTCTCCCGCCCCACTGCGTAACGGATCCCGTCCGGGGTGCGCTCGGCGGCCACGGCCACCGTGCGCCCGGACCGCCACGACTGCTCGGCCGCCCGGGCCAGGTCGAACGCGGCCAGCGCGTCCGCCGCGGACGGCTCCGGGGCCAGCCCGTCCCGCACGCACCGGGCGAAATGCTCCAGTTCGTTCACGTAAGCCTGGCCGAACCGCGCCTCGAAGTCCCGCGGCAGCCCGTGCGCGGCCTGGCCTGGGGTCCGCCACTCATAGTGCCGGTCGTACGGGTCGTCGATCCGGGCCGTGGCCCGGCTGCCCAGCACCTCGGTGGACGCCTCGTACCCGTAGCCCGCGGCCCGGCTCTCGTCGATCACGCCCAGCGCCCCGTTCTCGAACCGGAGCACCACCACCGCGGTGTCCACGTCGTCGATCTCGGCGAAGCCGGGGTCGGACAGGACGCTGCCGTGCGCCGTCACCTCGGTTACCTCACCGGCCAGCCAGCGCGCCGTGTCCAGGTCGTGGATGGTGCAGTCCACGAAGAACCCGCCCGACCCGGCCAGGAACTCCGGTCTGGGTGGGGTCATGTCCCGCAGCGACGTGCGCAGCAGGTAGACCTCGCCGAGTTCCCCGGCCCGGATCCGGACCGCCACCGCGGCCCAGTCCGGGTCGAACCGGCGGTGGAAGCCGACCTGGAACACCCGGCCGGCGGCTCGCACCGCGTCGATGGCCTGCACCGTGGCCTGCCGGTCCAGCGAGATCGGCTTTTCGCAAAATACGTGCTTGCCCGCCCGGGCCGCCCGGACGGTCAGCTCAGCGTGCGTGCCGGTCGGCGTGGCGATGGCCACCGCGTCGACCCGGTCGCCGGTCAGGATGGAATCGAACGAAGGAGCCCGCTCCACCCCGAGCTGACCGGCCACCTGGCCGGTCAGCCCGGGATCGGCGTCGAACACGCAGGCCAGTTCGGCCGAGGGGCACCGGCCGGCCAGGCTGGCGGCGTGGATCCGCCCCATGCGGCCCAGGCCCGCCAGCCCAATCCGGACCCGGCGGGTCATGCCGGCGGCCCGGGCGGGCCGGGCCGCTCGCCGTCGCCGGACGGGGCCAGGCCGAGTCCGCCGACCTCCTCGCCGAGGGCCGCCCCCAGGCCCGCGGCCGCGCCGCCCGCGGCCTCGAGCTCGTGGCTGAGTGCCTCGAGCTCACCGCCGCCCGCCATCAGCCCGGTCAGCTCCTCCCGGGTGACCTGGGTCTTCTTGTAGTAGCCGATGCTCCGGCCGCGGTTCAGCAGCAGGAACCGGTCACCCACCGGGTAGGCGTGGTGCGGGTTGTGGGTGATGAAGATGACGCCCAGCCCGCGTTCGCGGGCCTGGATGATGTACTTCAGCACCACCCCGGACTGCTTCACGCCCAGGGCGGCGGTCGGCTCGTCCAGGATCAGCATCTTGGCCCCGAAGTACACCGCCCGTGAGATGGCCACACACTGGCGCTCGCCGCCGGACAGCGTGCCGATCGGCTGCTCGACGTCACGCAGGTCGATGCCCATGGCCAGCATCTCTTCCCTGGTTTTCTGCCGCATGAACGGGATGTTCATCCGCGGCCCCTTGCGGACCTCATTGCCCAGGAAGAAGTTCCGCCACACCGGCATCAGCGGCACCACGGCCAGGTCCTGGTACACGGTGGCGATCCCGCGTTCCAGCGCCTCGCGCGGCGAGCTGAACCGCACCGCCTCGCCCTCGACCTCGTAGGTACCCTCGCTCGGCTGGTGCAGCCCGGCGATGATTTTGATCAGGGTGGACTTGCCCGCCCCGTTGTCGCCGAGCACGCAGGTCACTTCGCCCGCGCTGACCTCCAGCGAGATGTCGGACAGCGCGATGATCGTGCCGTACCGCTTGCCCGCGCTGGTCAGCCGGACCAGCGGTTCCGCGGTTTCCTGGCCGTCGTCCAGGGTGCTGGTCATCTGTTCGCCTCCGCGCGGCGCCGGATGTAGGTGTTCAGCAGGATCGCGCCGAGCAGCAGCGCGCCCACGAAGAAGGTGAACCAGTCCGGGTCCCAGCCGGCGTAGACGATGCCCTGGTTGACCATGCCGAAGATGAGCGCCCCGATGCCCGCGCCCACGGCTGAGCCGTACCCGCCCGTGAGCAGGCAGCCACCGACCACCGCGGCGATGATGAACACGAACTCGTTGCCGACGCCCTGGCCGGACTGGATCGTCTGAAACTGGAACAGGGTGATCTGGCCGGTGAACCAGGCCAGCAGGCCCACCGCCATGAACAAGGCGATCTTCATCCGGCCGACGGGGACGCCGACCGCGCGGGCGCTGGTCGCCGAGCCGCCGACCGAGAAGATCCAGTTGCCGGTCCGGGTCCTCAGCAGGATCCAGGTCGCGATGGCGACGACGACGATCCAGTAGATGATCGAGGTGCGGACGTTCACGCCGCCTATGGAGAAGCTCGACGCGAACACCTTCTGGGCCGAGTCGAACCCCTGGATGTTGGAGATGGTCGGGCTGGCCACCTGGTTGGTGATGGTCTGGGTCAGGGCCAGGTTCAGTCCTTGCAGCATGAAGAACGTGCCCAGCGTGACCAGGAAACTGGGTATCCCGGTCTTGACCACGACCCAGCCGTTGATGAACCCGATCAGCAGGGACAGTCCCAGGGAGGCGACCACGCCGACCCACATGTTGGCCGTGAACTCGTAGCTGAACAGGGAGCAGCACAGGGCCGAGCTGGTCACCGCGACGCCGGCCGACAGGTCGAACTCCCCGCCGATCATCAGCAGCGCCACCGGCGCGGCCATCAGGCCGTAGGTCGAGCTGACGTACAGCACGCTGGAGAACGAGTTCGCGTTGCGGAACGGCGGCGCGACCACGAAGAAGAACGCGTAGATGATGATCGCGCCGGCCAGCGCGCCCGCCTCGGGGCGGGCGAACAACCGGGCCAGCGGGGATTTGCGCTGGACCCGTTCGTCCAGCCGGGGCGGAGGCACGGTGTCGATGGTGTCGCTCATGGCAGGCCTGCCTCCCTTACCGGGTGCCGCGCTCGGCGTACTTGGAGATGGAGCCGACGTTGCTGGCGTCGATGAAGGCAGGCCCGGTCAGGACCGTCCGCCCGCCCCCCAGCACATCGGCGTTGTTCCTGAACAGCCACAGCGAGTCGATGGCCTCGTAACCCTGCA
>DASWVA010000556.1:0-5597 GCA_036401415.1 Streptosporangiaceae bacterium | reverse complement strand
CCCGTACGCGCCGAACGCCGCCGCCTGCGCCCCGATCGCGGTGCGCTCGGCCGCACCCGCCGGCCAGTGGCCGGCGGCCACGCGCAGCACCCGGTTCCTGAGCCCGCGCGGGATCGGGGCTCCGGACGCGAAGCCGAGCCGCAGGACGGGGGCCACCAGCTGGCGCTGGCGTTCGGCGCACACCGGGCAGACCCCGATGTGCTGGCTGACCCGGTGGCGTGTGGGCGCGGCGGTGCCGTCCTCGTCACCGAGCAGCTCGCCCAGGGCCGGGCAGGCCCGCCGCCCGGCCTGGGCCACCAGGAGCGGGCCGAGGATATCTTCCAGCCGGCCCCGGGCCCGGGACGCCAGCGTGTGCACCTGATCCCGGGGCACGCCGAGCGTGTCGGCCAGGTCGGCACCGTGCAGCCGGTGCCGCAGGCTCAGCTCGATGATCTCCCGGTCATCGGGCTCCAGGTCGAGCAGCGCGGTGCGCACCACCTCCAGCAGCTGGAAGCGCTCGTCATCGTCGCCGGCCCGGCCGGAGCCGCCCAGCTCATCACGGGCCGCGGGCAGGTCGCCGGCCCGCAGCCGCCGGTGGCACTGGCTGCGGGCCACCGCGTACAGCCACGGCCGCAGCCGGTTCGGATCGTGCAGCTCGGTCACGGCCGAGGCGGCGATGACGAATGTGTCCTGAACGGCGTAGGCCGCAGCGGCCGGTTCGGCCAGCAGCGAGCGGCAGAAGCTGAATAGCCGGGCCGCGTACCGGTCGTAGGCCTCAGCCAGCCCCTGGGGGTCGCGCGCCCCGATGGACGCGACAATCTCACTGTCCCGCATGGGGCCAGCGCTCGATCTCGTCGTACCTCACTGGCAGTCCCCCCGATCGGCAACCCGCTTAAGGTATTTTAACCGCAATTTTCTGGATGCCTCCGTACCCGTTACGGCCGCGAGGAGAGGATTGATCGTGGATCAGGGACTCGCTGACCGGCTCGCGATCCGGGAAGTCGTGGAAACCTGGGCGCTGGCCAGGGACTCCGGGGACTGGGAGACGTTCCGCGGCACCTGGCACGAAGACGGCTACATGATGGCCACCTGGTTCCAGGGGCCGGCCGGGAAGTTCATCGAGGCCAGCCGGGACGGCTGGGAGCGCGGCGTCAGCATTCTGCACTTCCTGGGCGGCAGCCACGTCACCGTGGCCGGGACCCGGGCCATCGCCCAGACCAGGATGACGATCATGCAGCGGGCCGTGGTCCACGACGTGCTGTGCGACGTGGCCTGCACCGGCCGCTTCTACGATTTTTTCGAGGCCCGCGAGGGCCGCTGGGGTATCGTGCTCCGCCAGCCCACCTACGAGAAGGACCGGCTCGACCCGGTCGACCCGGCCGCGTCGCTGGCCCTGGACGCCGGGCTGCTGGGCCGGTTCCCGGCCGGCTATCGGCATCTGGCCTACCTGCAGGCCCAGCTGGGGTTCACGGTCAAGCCGGACATGCCCGGGCTGCGCGGCCCGGAGGTCGATCGCCTCTACGCCCGCGGCCGGGCCTGGCTGGACGGCTCGCCGGTACCCCGGGCCGGTCGCTGATGCCCGGAGCCGCTACGCCGCCCGCGGCCGTACCGGTGCTGATCGCCGGGGGCGGCCCGGTCGGCCTGGCCACCGCGCTGGAGCTGAGCCGTCACGGTGTCGCGTCCGCGGTGATCGAGCCGCGCCCGGACGTGGCCTGGCTGCGGCCCCGGGCCAAGACCGTCTCCGCGCGCACGATGGAGCATTTCCGCCGCTGGGGGCTCGCGGATGACCTGCGGGCCCGTTCCCCGCTCAAGGTCGGCTGGTCCAGTGACATCGTCTTCTGCACCACGCTCACCGGCCGGGAGGTGTACCGCTTCCACGGCGCCTTCGGGCTGGGCCTGGCGGGCAGTGACCGGGTGGCTGAGCCCGGCCAGCAGGCCCCGCAGCCGGTCGTCGAGCAGCAGCTGCGGGAGGTGGCCCGGGCCGACCCGGACATCACCCTGGTCACCGGGTGGCGGGTGACTGGCGCCATCCAGGACGGCGGCCGGGTCCTGGTCACCGCGGTTCCGGCCCGCGACCCCGGCTCGCCGCCGGTGACCACGGAAGCCGCCTACGCCGTCGGCTGCGACGGGCCGCGCGGCCTGATCCGGGACGCGATCGGCGCGCGGTTCGGCGGCCGTGACGACGGGCGCCGCAACGTCAACGTCACGTTCCGCGCGCCCGCACTGGCGTCGGAGGTGCCGCACGGCCCGGCCGTGCAGTACTGGGTGCTGAACCCGGCCCAGGCCGGGCTGATGGGCCGGCTGGACCTGGACGGCACCTGGTGGTGCATCGCCAACGGGGTCAGCGCGGAAGCGGGCCAGGCCCACGCGGCCGGCATCGTGCGGGCCATGACCGGCTCCGGCGCCCCGTTCGAGGTGCTGGCCACCGACGCCTGGACCGCGCGCATGCAGCTGGCCGACCGGTACGGCCGCGGCCGGATGTTCATCGCCGGCGACGCCGCCCACCAGAACCCGCCCTACGGGGGCCACGGGTTCAACACCGGCATCGGGGATGCCGTCAACCTGGGCTGGAAGCTGGCCGCCGTGCTGCACGGCTGGGCCCCGGCCGCCCTGCTGGACAGCTACGGGGCCGAACGGCGCCCGGTGGCGCAGGACACCATCGCCGAAGCGGCCCGCAACATGGCCACCCTGGGTCCCGAACTGGCCGACCCCCGGCTGGCGGGCCCCGACGATGAGTTCACCGCCGCCCTGCCCGGGGCCCGGGCGGCCATCGCGCGGACCAAGGAACGCGAGTTCCACGGCCTTGAGCTGGTGCTGGGTTACACGTACGCGGGCTCGCCGATCACCGCCGCCGGCGCCGGGGAGCGGCTGCCGCACGCCTGGCTCGGCCCGGGTGACTCCCTGTATGACCACCTGGGCCCGGAGTTCACCCTGATCCGCCGCGGCCGGCGTGACGACGGCCTGGTCAGAGCAGCGGAAGCGGCCGGCGTCCCGCTGGCCGTACTCGACCTCGACGGCCACCCGGGCGGCGAGCTGGTGCTGGTCCGGCCGGACCAGCACGTCAGCTGGCGGGGGAGCGCCGCCCCGGACGACCCGGACGCGGTCATCCGGCGGGCCACCTCACCCGGGGCCGCCTAGCCGCCGCGCCGCCGCCGCCCACGGCCGCTGGTCCCCGCTGGGCTCGAACCGGCGCAGCTCCTGGGTGCCGCGCAGCAGCGCCCGCAGCCCGTCCAGGTCTCCGGGGGCGGCGCCCAGCGCCCGCGCCTGGACCAGGGCGTTGCCCCAGGCCGCCGCCTCCACCGGCCCGGCGATCACCGGCCGCCCGCACGCGTCCGCGGTCAGCTGGCACAGCAGCTGGTTCCGGATCCCGCCGCCGACCATGTGGATGACGCTGGCGGTCCGGCCGGACAGCTCCTGGGCCGCGATGACCGTGCGCCGGTAGGCCAGGGCCAGGCTGTCCAGGATGCAGCGGGCCACCTCGGCCGGCGTGCCCGGGACCGGGTCGCCGGCCCGGCGGCAGGCCGCGGCCAGCCGGGCGGGCATGTCGCCCGGCGGCAGGAACACCGGATCGTCGGGGTCCACCACCGACATCAGGGGCGGCCGCCAGGCCGCCTCGGCCAGCAGGCCGTCCAGCGGCACCTGCCGCCCGGCCGCGGCCCAGCCGCGCAGCGACTCCTGCAGCAGCCACAGACCGGTGACGTTGTGCAGGTACCGGATACGGCCGTCGAGTCCCGCCTCGTTGGTGAAGCCGGCCTCGCGGCTGGCCGCGGTCAGCACCGGCGTGTCCAGCTCCATCCCCACCAGCGACCAGGTGCCGGTCGAGATGTAGGCGAAATCGCGGCCGCGGGCCGGGACCGCGGCCACCGCCGACGCGGTGTCGTGTGAGGCCGCCGCGATCACCGGCAGCCCGGCCGGGAGGCCCGCGGCCTCACTGACCACGGCCTGGACCGGGCCGATGAGCTCACCGGGGGAGCGCAGCGGCGGGAACAGGGACGCCGGGATCCCGGCCCGCTCGATCAGCTCGCGGGCCCACTCGCCCCGGCGCGCGTCGTACAGCTGGGTCGTGGACGCGTTGGTGCGTTCCGCCCCGGTCTCGCCGGTCAGCCAGTAGGCCAGCAGGTCCGGGATCAGCAGCATGGTCCGGGCCGCGGCCAGCTGCGGCGTCTCGGCCGCCGCCGCGAGCTGATAGATCGTGTTGAACGGCAGTTGCTGGATGCCGGTCACCGCGTACAGGTCGGCCTCGCTGACCCGGGACCAGACCCTCTCCGGCACCCCGGCCGTCCGGTCGTCGCGATAGTGGACCGGGTTGCCCAGCAGGGCGCCGGACCCGTCCAGCAGCCCGTAGTCGACGCCCCAGGAGTCGATGCCCACGCTGGCCAGTGCCCCGCCCGCGGACTGGGCCGCCCGGGACGCGGCCGCGGCCCCAGCCAGGACCTCGCGGTACAGCCCGAGGATGTCCCAGTGCAGCGTGCCGGCCGCCCGGACCGCCGCGTTCGGGAACCGGTGCACCTCGTGCAGGCTGGCCCGGCCCGGCCCGACCCGGGCCAGCATCACCCGGCCGCTCGACGCCCCCAGGTCCGCCGCCGCGACCAGCACCCCGCTGCTCCCGCGCACGCCCAAGCCCCACCCACTCCCGCGTGTCTCAGTCGGATCCGGCTCAGCGCAGGAAGCCGGCCGCCACCCCGGCGTCCACCGGGACGTGCAGCCCGGTGGTCAGCGACAGCTGCCCGGCGGTCAGCGCCACCACCGCCGCGGCCACGTGCTCGGGCAGCACCTCCCGGCCCAGCAGCGTCCGCTGGGCGTAGTAGGCGCCGAGCTCGGACTCCGGCACCCCGTACACCGCGGCCCGCTTCGCGCCCCAGCCGCCGGCGAAGATCCCGGAACCGCGCACCACCGCGTCCGGGTTGACGCCGTTGACCCGGATGCCGTGTCCGCCCAGCTCGGCCGCGAGCAGGCGGACCTGGTGGGCCTGGTCGGCCTTGGCCGCGCCGTAAGCGACGTTGTTCGGCCCGGCCACGACCGAGTTCTTGCTGACCACGTAGACGATGTCACCCCCCATCTGCTGGGCGATCATCACCCGGGCCGCCGCCTGGGCGACCAGGAACGAACCGCGCGCCATCACGTCATGCTGGAGGTCCCAGTCGGCGACCGTGGTTTCCAGCAACGGCTTGGAGATCGACAGGCCCGCGTTGCTGACCACCAGATCCAGCCCGCCGAACGCCAGCACCGCCGCCCGCACCGCTGCTGCGACGCCGTCCTGGCTGGTCACGTCGGCGGTCACCGCCACCGCGGCGTCGGCCGGGCCGATCCCGCCCGCCACCTGCGCCGCGGCCGCGCCATCCCGGTCGGCCACCACCACACACGCGCCTTCGGCCGCCAGCCGCTGGGCGGTGGCCCGGCCGATCCCGGATCCGCCCCCCGTGACCAGGGCGATCCGGGTGGCCAGTGGCCGGGGCCGGGGCCGCCGGCGCAGCTTAGCCTCCTCCAGGGCCCAGTACTCGATGCGGAACTTTTCGGCCTCGGAAATGGGGCGGTAGGACGAGATGGCCTCCGCGCCGCGCATCACGTTGATCGCGTTGACGTAGAACTCCCCGGCCACCCGGGCCGTCTGCTTGTCC
>DASWVA010000555.1:0-16062 GCA_036401415.1 Streptosporangiaceae bacterium | reverse complement strand
GGCCAGCCCGGTGCTGGATCACCTGCTGCTGGCCGACGAGAGCCGTTACGCCCACGCCGGTCATCCCGTCCTCGGCTACCTGATGCGCCAGCTGCCGGGCGGCCTGGACCGCTGCCTGCTGGTCCCGCTGGCCGCTCTGCTGGCCCCGGCCCCCGGCCGCCGGGACCTGGTCATCGGCGAACTGGCCCGCCAGCACGGCGACGGGTCGGTCACTGGGCTGTTCCAGGACTACCTGGACGTGCTGTTCGGCGTGCACGCCGAGCTGTTCGTCCGGTTCGGGATCGCGCTGGAGTCCCAACAGCACAACGCCGCCCTGGTCCTGGACCCCGATGAGCCTGACGACCCGCTCCGGCTGCTGGTCAAGGACTTCGGCGGCGCCCTGATCAACTACGCCCGGCTGATGGCCGCCCCCATCCCCGTGCCCGAGCCGGGCGACTTCGGCGACCCGCGGCTGCTGACCAGCTCGGACGACGCGCTGGCGGACGTGTTCATCACGACCACCGTGCACCTGTGCGCGGGCGCACTGGCTTTTGGCCTGGCCGCCCGGGGCCAGGCGCCGCGGGCGGTCCTGCTCGACCTGATCGGGGAGTCCCTGGTCCGCGCGCTGGACCGCTATCCCGGCCACCCGGCCGCCGCGCTGCTCCGGGCGCGGGTACTCACCGCGGACCGGCTGCCGAACCCGCGCCTGCTCACGGCGGGCGCCTTGACGAGCAGGACCCGCACCGGCGCCAGCGACGGCCACGACCTGCACGGCCCCACCGGCCCCAACTACCTGGCTGATATAGGTTAGGCTTACCTAACATAGGGCCGTCGAAGTCGCCGGGCACCCGAGGTCAAGACAGAAATGAGGTATGCGATCGCTGCCGACACGGCCCTCGCGCCCGCCGCCTGCGCCCACGGTGCCGCCTGCCACGACGGAACTGAGTCCTCCGCCGCCTCGGCGCCCGCAGCGGCCCGGGCCTGGCTGCTGATCGAGCATCCCGGCCCGTGGCCGGAGGAGGCCGCCGACGCTGTGCTGCCCGGCCCGCTCCGCGCCGCCGCCGACCGGGCCGAAGAGGCCGGCGTGCGGTTGCAGCTCATCCGCCGCCCGGGCCGCCGGCTTCCGGTCGCCTCCCCGGCGGTCTTCGCCGGCTGGACGGTGGGCGCCACCCCGTGGCTGCGCCGCGGCGACCTGTCCGGCGCCGCCGCGCTGACCGGGGAACTGGCCGCGATGGCCGAAGGCCGGGTGCCCAGTTTCGGGGAACCGTCGGCCGGCCCGTTGCTGCTGGTCTGCGCGCACGGCCGCCGCGACGTCTGCTGCGCCCGCCTGGGCGGCCCGCTGGCCCGGTCCCTGGCCCGCACCCACCCTGCGCAGGTCTGGGAGACCACTCACGTCGGTGGCCACCGGTTCGCGGCCAACCTGGTCATCCTGCCGCACGGCCTCTACTACGGGCCGGTGGCCGCGTCGGCCGCCGCCACCGCCGTGGCCGCCTACCAGCGCGGCGAGGTGTACCTGGACCGCTACCGCGGCCGGGCCGGCCAGCCCCAGGACGTCCAGCAGGGCGACTACCTGGCCATGAAGGCGTCCGGCGGCCGCTCCGTGACCGCCCTGTCCTCAGGCCCGGGCCCGGAAGTCCGGGTCCTGAAGTCCGGGTCCTGAAGCCACCCGCCCGCAGGCCGTGGCCCGGCCGGTGAAAGCCGCTAGGTGACCGTCGGCCGGCCCTGGAACCTCCTGTGCTGGAACCGGCCCGAAGCGGTCACCTCGCGCAGCACCTCCAGCGCCCGGGCCAGGTCGCCGAACGAGTTGTACAGCGCGTTGAAGCCGAACCGGAGCAGGTCGGGCGGCCGGACGTCGCCGAGGACACCCGCCTCGATCAGCGCGGCCATCACCGGCAGCGCGTGCGGGTGCCGCAGCGTCACGTGGCTGCCGCGCCGTCCGGGCTCCCGCGGCGTAATCACTTCGAAGCCGAGCCCGGCCAGCAGGGTGTCCGCGCCCGCGATGAAGAACTCGCCCATCCGCGTGCTCTTGGCCCGCACCGCGGCCAGGTCCACGTCGTCGAACACGTCCAGGGCGGCGTCCAGGGCCAGCAGCGACAGCATCGGCGGCGTCCCGATCCGGGCCCGGGTGATCCCGTCGGCCGCCCGGTAACCCGGCTCCATACCGAACGGGCGGGCATGGCCCTGCCACCCGGTCAGCGGCTGGTCCAGTCCGGCCTGGTGCCGCTGGGCCACATAGCCGAAGGCCGGCGCGCCGGGGCCGCCCGACAGGTACTTGTACGTGCACCCCACGGCCAGGTCGACGCCGTCCGCGTCCACGTGCAGCGGCAGGGCCCCCGCCGCGTGGCTCAGGTCCCACACCACCAGCGCGCCCGCTTCGTGCGCGGCGGTGGTCAGCCCGGCCATGTCCCACAGTTCCCCGGTGCGGAAGTCCACCGTCGACCAGGCCAGCACCGCGACGTCACCGGAGCGCAGAGCCCGATACGGGTCCGTGGTCCGGATCACCTCCCGGCCCAGCAGCCGTCCCACCGAGTCGGCCAGATAGCCGTCGGTCGGGAACTGCCCCGCGTCGGTCACGATGGCGCCGTCGCGCATCCGGGTCGCCGCGGTCAGCAGGTTGAACAGCTGCACCGAGGTCGAATCCCCGGCCACGGTCTGGCCCGGCGCCGCGCCGATCAGCGCGCCGATCCGGTCCCCGGTCCGCTCCGGGGCGGTCCACCACCGGTCGTCGTTCCAGGCCCGGACCAGATGCTGGCCCCACTGCCGCCCGACCACGTCGGCCAGCCGCCCCGCGACCGGAACCGGCAGCGCGCCCAGGGAGTTCCCGTCCAGGTAGATCAGTCCCTCGGGCAGCCCGAACCGCGCCCGCAGCGGCCCCAGCGGATCCGCGGCGTCCAGCTCGCGCGCCGTCTCGCTCATCGCCTCTCCTCCGCCGGTGAGTAACCATGATGAACGTAATGCATGGCCTCGACCAGGCTGGCGGCCGCACCGACGGCCAGCTGAACACCTCCCTGTCCTGGAGTAATAGAGTGACGAGCTGACGCCAACGACAGGGAGCAAAGATGCCAACCCGCACTGCCCGCACCGGCTGGACTGGAACCCTGGAGCAGGGCTCAGGCAAGGTCGAGCTGACCAGTTCCCACCTCGGCACGTACGAGATGTCCTTCCCCAAGCGCGCTGCCGAGGAGGCCAACGGAGCCACCAGCCCGGAGGAGCTCATCGCCGCCGCCCATTCTGCTTGTTACGCCATGCAGCTGTCCGCGCTGATCGCCCAGGCCGGCGGCACCCCGCAGGCCCTGGATGTGCAGGCCGACGTCTCGCTGGGCCCGGACCCGGCCGGTGGCTTCAAGCTGACCGGCATCAAGCTGACCGTCCGCGGTGAGGTTGAGGGTCTCAGCGACGAAGAGTTCGCCAAGGTGGCCGACGACGCCAAGGCCGGCTGCCCGGTCAGCAAGGCGCTCACCGGGGTGGACATCTCGCTCGACGCTGCCCTGGAACACTGAGAGCGGTCCAGCGCGCTTCATACACTGGGCCCATGGAGCAGGGGCGCTGGCGACCGGCAGGCCAGCGTCCCACGCCCGGCCCGCTGATAGCTCTCCGTGCCCAGCCCGCGGCCGCCACGGTGGCGGTGCTGTGCGCGGTGGTCCTGACTGCCCTGGCCATCAGGTACGCCGGCCACACCCAGGCCGGCCCGCTGGACGCCAGGATCGACGGCTGGGCCCAGGGCCACCTGGGGATCACCTCCCCGACGCTCAGAGCGCTGACGCTGCTGGGCGATCCGGCGCCGGTGACCGTCATGACCCTCCTGATCGCGCTCGGCTGTGCCCGGGCCCGGTGGTGGCGCGCGGTCGTGCTGACCGTGCTGGCCACGCCGGCGGCCTCCGGCCTGACCGAGGATGTCCTCAAGCCGGCTATCGGGCGGACCATTGACGGCGCCCTGAGCATGCCCAGTGGCCACACCTGCGCGGTGTTCACCCTGGCCACCCTGGGGGTCGTCCTGCTCCGCCCCCGCCCACCGGGCCCACTGGGTTCGCCGCGCCGCCTGATCGTCCTGGCCGCCTACGTGCTGGCCGTTGCGGTCGCCGTGGCCATGGTGGCCCAGGGCTTCCACTATTTCACCGACACGGTGGGCGGCGCCGCCGTCGGGACGGGCACCGTTCTGGCCGTCGCCCTGGCCATCGACGCCGCCGCCGGCCCCGTTCGCACCCGCCTCGCCGCGCGCGCGGACACCGCCGGCCACCGGGCCCACAGCACGCTCTGACCCCTTCACCGGGCCGCCCACCGTGGTGGGCTGTTGCCGCTCAGCGTCCGCCCGTCCGGGCTGGTCGCGGTGGTGGTCCCGTCCGGATGCCGGCTCAGGGTCCAGCCCCAGCGGTGGACGACGGTCAGGTGATGGAACCGGCAGAGCATGGCCAGGTTGCCCAGAGCGGTGGGCCCGCCCCGGGCTCTTGGCCTGAGGTGGTGGATCTGGCACACCGACGGCGGCTGGGTGCAGCCGGGGAACCGGCAGTGCCGGTCCCTGATGGTCACGGCCCGCCGCAGGTGCGACGGGATGACCGGGGTGGGGGTGCCCAGATCGAGGACCTGACTGTTGCTGTCGTACGGGCGGCCGTAGCCCTGCCTGCGTAGCTGCCCGGCCAGTCCGCTGGGCCCGGACAGCAGGCCGATCGCATGGCGGAGCAGCAGGTCGTGAAGGTGCTGGCGGTCCGTGCCCCGGGGGGATGGCAGCAGTAGCTCGCTCAGCTCGTCGACGGCCGTCCAGTCCACCTGACCGGTCACCACCGGCACGACGGTCGCGTCGCACGCCGCTGCTTCCTGCTCAGGGCGGCCTGGTACTTCCCGCAACGCGGCCAGGTCCGTCTGGGCGTACAGGTGCAGGGGCTGGCCATCACGGCCAGGCAGCGTCCCGGCGGCGATCAGGCGCTGGCAGGCTTCTTCCAGAGCATCGTGGCGACGCTGGATCAGCGACCGGGAATCCTCCGGTCCGCCCTTCGCGGCCAGGGCGTCGAGCACGGTGTTCACCGCGGTCGCGCAGGCCGGGGTCAGGTCACCGGTCAGCCGCCCCGCCCCGGCCAGGGTGGTCTCCAGCCACACCGCCCGGTCCGCGAACGTGCCGTCATCGCCATCAGGGGTGACCCGGGCCCGCTGGATCATCTGCCAGGCCAGATCGGCCAGATCCGCCAGGTCCGCGCCGCCGGCCGCCGCGGCCAGCAGGATGGTGTCCGCGTCGGTCACGCGCTCCGGTGGCAGCTGGCCGGTCCAGCCGCACAACTCGCGCGCCCACGAGGCGGATATCGCCTGGTCCGCCAGGGCCGCCGCCACCGCAGGGTGTTCGTCCAGCCGCCGCATCCAGGCCATTGCCCCGGCCGCGGCCGCCTTTGTCACCCGGGTGAAAGCTCGCAGCCACGGCTTGGGCCCGTACTGGCCATCCGCTTCGTACCCGTGCCCGGCGCAGAACCCGGACAGCGCCCGGGCCCGCGCCGCGGTCAGCTGCGACTCCGCCCGCTCCAGACCGGTCAGGACCTCAGCCAGCGCCCCGGCTTCCGCGGCGGGCGGCGGGGTCTTCGCCAGGAACGAGAGCGCAGTCTGCATC
Source organism: Streptosporangiaceae bacterium (assembly GCA_036401415.1). Taxonomy (GTDB): domain Bacteria; phylum Actinomycetota; class Actinomycetes; order Streptosporangiales; family Streptosporangiaceae; genus Bog-532. Next base: position 10,493 of record DASWVA010000555.1, on the reverse strand, counting down.
ATCGCCAGTGCCTGCCCGGTGCTGGTGGGCGTGGCCGCGTAAGGTTCTGGGCACATACCAGGTCACCTCCTGCCCGATGGCATGCTGGCCGGAATCTCAGCTCCGCCCGCTGCAAGGGCAGATGCAGCCGTGCTCACGGTGGGCTGCGTTCGCCGGCTACTCGCCGGCTCGAGGTCCTGGCCAGCCGGAGACGAACCGGCTCGCACTACTTTCGATGCTTAGTTCGATAATAACGGATGGGACCGACAAAACGGGGAACCAGCAAGTCAGCAAGCCCCCCGGCCCTGCCGTTCCGGCGGCCCCCGCGTTTTTAGCGGTCCCCGCGGCCCCCGTCCCGCCGCTGCCCGGCAACTCCGCCCGGCAACTCCGCCCGGCAACTCCGCCCGGCGACGCCGCCCGGGCCAGGCTGGCGCCGCTTAGGTGCCGCCGCATAATTTCCGGGCCGCCCTGCATCCGCGAGCCTCTTGCGTCCCGAACTCCTTGACGCGAGCCGGGTCGAGTGCCCCAGTGGATCGTCCGGCCCGCCATCCGAGTACGCCCGAGTACGCCCGAGTACGCCCGACGAAGGGATACATCATGCGCGTGTTCAAACGCCTGGCCGTGGCTGCGGCCGGAACGAGCCTGTTGGTGGCGCCGCTGTTCGCCGCCACCGCGGCCTCTGCCGCCACCAAGGCCCCCGCCGCCACCAAGGCCCCCGCCAGCACCAAGGCTCCGGCTGGCCACAGTGCCTCTGTGTACCTCAGAGGCGGCACCACCACGGTCACCACCGCCCCGGGCATCGCCCTCACCCTGATTGAGAACGGCATCGTACCGGTCGGGGTCGCGCCCGGCACCGAGCAGCTCAAGCTGGTCAACAGCGCGCCCGCGGCGCAGTTCGCGTTCCCGGTGACCGGCGGCAAGGTGAGCCTCAGCCCCCTCGGCGGCACGATCGACCACCGCGGCGGCATCCTGTTCGCCGACTACAAGACCGGTAAGCAGGTCGAAGTCAGCAACTTCGTCATCAACCTCACCCAGGGCGACCTGACCGGCATCGTCAACGGCAACCCGTCGGCCCGGGTCGCGCTGTTCACGCTCAGCCTGGCCCACGCCAAGCTGTCGGCCGGAAGGCACTGCCTGAGGGCCACCGGCATCACCGTCGACCTGACCTCCGGCGCGGCCGCCGCGCTGAACAGTGCGCTCGGCACCACGCTGTTCAGCGGGGGCCTCGACCTGGGGACCGCCGCCACCTCCGTGCGTTTCTGACCTCCGGCCGTGATCCAGGGTGGCTGCCGTCTCGGGGGCTGCCGGGACGGGGTCTGCTGGGATGGCAGCCACCGGGATACCGTTCGGACATGCCGATCGAGCCGGACGCCAGGGACCGGACTTGGGTGTTGCAGCGGCCCCGTCCCGAATGCGGCCCGGACACCTAGTCCTGCAACGACACTCGCTGGTCGTGGGGCATGATGCTGGTGGTGGAGCTGGCGGCTGATGAGCTGGACCGGCTGCTGGAGCGGGGTAGGGGCCGGTTCGCGCGGGCTGAGCCGCGGGCCGGATGCGCTCGTTGTGGCGGGTCTGGCTGCGGGTCTGGCGGGGTGCTGATCGCCGATGAGACCGGGCCGCACATCAGCGGAGATCCGCCGCCTGCTCATCACGATCACCCAGCAGCAGTCACCAGCCCCCGAACGCTTAAACAGATGCGGCCTTGCGTGCAGCAGCAGTGCTGAGATGATGTCTCATGCCTGCCTTCCTGGTCACAGGGAACCCCGGATCGGGAAAGTCAGCGCTTGCCCATGAACTGATCCGCCGCGGCGTGCGAGCCATCGACCCAGACGGTGACCCGCAGCTTGCGTACTCACAAGATCCGGCCGGCCGCCGGGCCGATCCGCCGCAGCACCCTGACGAGCGATGGCTGCGATCACACCGCTGGGTATGGAGCCGATCCCGGCTCGAACAGGTCCTGGACGGCCAAGGGGAACCCGTGTTCGTCTGCGGCATTTCCCGGAACCAGGCTGAACTTCTGGATCTTTTCGACCGTGTGTTCCTTCTTCGCATCGACGGGCCAACACAAGAGGCCCGGCTGATGGCGCATGACGCACTTCATCCACCGGGCCGCAGCGAAGCCGGGCGTCAGGAGATCCGTAAGGGCCGGACCGTATTCGAGGCCCAGATGCTGAGGCACGGCGCGATCGCCCTCGACGGCACGGCACCAACAACCAAGATCGCCGGCGAACTTCTTGCTCTTGTGGCTGCCACCTGAACTGCGGACGATGCGCCAAGTGCCGTTGCAGTACCAGAACTCGACTCAGGCCCTAGTCAACGACAGTTCACTACCGCCGGCCGAAGCCGAAGCCGACCCCGACCCCGCAGCCGACCCCGACCCCGCAGCCGACCCCGAACCCGAACCCGAAGCCGGGGACCCAGCCGACGCTCCCGCCACCGGCTCCGTCCCCAGGCACCCGTGCGCCATCTCTTCCAGCCGCTTCGCCAGTCGCTCACCCGGCAGCCCGCTCCGGAAGAACAGCGTCGACTGGATGGCGCCGATGGCCGCGTGCACGGCCAGCCGAAGCTCGCCATCGGTCAGGTCGGTCCGCAGCGGCGCCAGCAGGTGGACCCATTCTTCGATGTAGTGCCGCTGTCTGCGGCGGAGCCGCCGCCGGTCCTCTTCGGGCAGCGTGTTGATTTCACGGTGGTAGACGGCCAGCACCTCCCGGTCCTCTATGGCCGTCGTGATGTGGGCCCGGACGAGTTCCGACAGCACGTACGCGTCGCTGCCCCCGGCCGTCAGCACCTCGGCCGCCCCGTCCGCGATCCGGTCCATCACCTGGTCGAGCAGCGCGGCCAGGATGGCCGCCTTGCTGCCGAAGTGCCGGTAGATCCCGGAGCCGACGATGCCGGCCTCGGCGCCGATGTCCGACATCGAGATCGCGTGGAAGCCGCGGCGGGCGCCGAGCGCGGCCGCGGCGGCCAGGATCCGCTGCTTGCGGCCAGGGTCGCGGACCCGTGGCCGGGAGTCCCGCTCCCGAACTGGTGCCATCTAGCCAGTCTCGCAGCTTGCCGTTAGAGTCGCTAGTGAAGGGGCCTTCACTAATCCGCAGGCGGGCGACCCGCAAGCAACCTGCGGGTGACCCGCGGGCGGGCGACCCGCGGGAAGACCGCCGAAACCCAGGGGAGTGACCGTGGACTTCACCGAGACCGACGAACACCGGGCCCTGCGCGCGGCGGTCGCGGAGATCGCCCGGGACTTCGGCCCGGCCTACTACGCCGACCATGCCGCCCGCCGCGAGCCGTGCCAGGAACTCTGGCTGGCCCTGGGCCGGGCGGGGTTCCTCGGCGTCAGCATCCCGGAGGAGTACGGCGGCGGCGGAGGCGGCCTGGTCGAGCTGGAGATCGTCTGCGAGGAGATCGCCGCCCAGGGCACGCCGCTGCTCCTGCTGCTGGTGTCGGCGGCCATCTCGGCCGAGGTGATCGCCGAGTTCGGCACCGACGAGCAGAAGAAGCGCTACCTGCCGGGCCTGGCCGACGGCACCGCCAAGGTCGTCTTCGCCATCACCGAGCCCGACGCGGGGTCGAACACCCACAAGCTCTCCACCACGGCCGTCCGCGACGGCGGCGACTGGCTGATCTCCGGCACCAAGTACTACATCTCCGGCGTCGAGGAAGCCGACGCCGTCCTGGTCGTGGCGCGTACCAGGCCAGCCACTGATAACAGCAAGGAACAGCTCTCCCTGTTCGTCGTCCCCACCGATGCTCCCGGCTTCGGGAAGAACCTGCTGCCGGTTGACATCATGCTCCCCGAGCGCCAGTACACCCTCCACTTCGACCAGGTGAGAGCCGGCCCGGATGCCCTCGTCGGCACCGAAGGCGACGGATTCCGCCAGGTGTTCCACGGGCTGAACCCGGAGCGGATCACCGGCGCCGCCCTCGGCGTCGGCGTCGCCCGGTACGTGCTCGAGGTGGCCAGCCGGTACTCCATCGACCGGCAGATCTGGTCCGCTCCGATGGGCGCGCTCCAGGGGGTATCGCACCCGCTGGCCAAAGCCAAGATCGAGACCGAGCTGGCCGCGCTGATGACCCGCCAGGCGGCCTGGCAGCATGACCACGGCCAGCCCGCGGGCGAGGCGTCCAACATGGCCAAGTACGCGGCCGCCGAGGCCGCACTGGCCGCCTGCGACGCGGCCATCCAGACGCACGGCGGCAACGGCGTCGCCTCCGAATACGGGCTGATCCCGTACTGGGGTCTGGCCCGGCTGCTGCGCATCGCCCCGGTCAACCGCGAGATGATCCTGAACTACGTGGCCCAGCACAGCCTGGGCCTGCCCCGTTCCTACTGACCGCCACAGCAAGCCACAACACGGGGGAGGCGCCGTGGACCTCGCGCGCAACCTGATCCAGCGCGTCAACATCGGCGACTCGCTGACCCGCAGCGCCGCCGCCCGCCCGGACCACCCGGCGGTGGTCGAAGGCGGCCGCCGCTGGACCTACGCCGAGTTCAACGCCCTGGTCAACCGGCTGGCCCACGGCCTGGCCGGGCTGGGTTACTCCCACGCCGACGCCCTGGGCATCGCGTCCGGCAACAGCGCCGAGTTCCTGGCCCTCTACTACGCCTGCGCCAAGCTGGGCGTGGTCGCGGTCCCGGTCAACCTGGGCTGGCGTCCGGACGAGGTGGCCTACGTCCTGCGCCACTCCCGGGCCCGCGGCCTGGCCATCGAGACCCAGCTGGTCAAGACGCTGCAGGACGCGATCGCGGCGGTGGCCGGCGTGGCCGAGGTCATCGTCATGCCCGGTCTGGGCGCCGCCTACGAGCAGGAGCCCGCCGACCGGCGCTGGACCACGACCGGGACCCTGGCCGAAACAGCGGGCGGCGACGCCGAGCCGGTCACCGTGGTCGACGACCGCGACGCGATCAGTTACCTGTACACCTCCGGCACTACGTCCTTCCCCAAGGGCGTGGTCGGCACCCACCTGGCCATCTACCTCGAGTCGATGTCGGCCGCGCTCGATTCCGGCTGGCGGGCGGATGACCGGTTCGCGGCCATGATGCCGATGTTCCACACCGCCCAGCTCAACGCGTTCTGCACGCCCGCCGTCCTGGTCGGTGCGACCACCTACCTCCTGCGGAGCTTCGACCCGGCCGCCTGGCTCGACCTGATCGAGAAAGAGCACATCACCCAGGTCTTCGGCCTGCCGATGATGTTCCGGGCCGCCCTGGACCACCCCGGCTTCGCCGGGCATGACCTCAGCAGCCTGCGGCGCGCGGTGTACGCGATGGCCCCCATGCCCGATGAGCTCATCCGCCGCTGCCTGGAGAGCTACCAGTGCGACTTCGCGCTGCTGTTCGGCCAGACCGAGATGTCGCCCTGCGCCACCTTGTTCCGGCCTGAGCACCAGCTCAGCCACATCGGCTCGGTCGGGACCCCGATCACCGGCGTCCAGGTGGCCATCATGGACCCGGCCGGGAACCTGCTCCCGCCCGGCGAGCTGGGTGAGATCGTCTACCGCGGCCCGTCGACCATGCAGGGCTACCTCGACAACGCCGACGCCACCGCCAGCGCGTTCGCTCACGGCTGGTTCCACTCCGGTGACGTGGGGCGCCTGGACGGCGACGGCGTCCTGTGGTTCGCTGACCGCTACAAGGACGTGATCAAGACCGGCGGGGAGAACGTGGCCTCGATCGAGGTGGAAAAAGCCGTCTACGCGGCCGAGCCGGGGGTGGCGGAGACCGTGGTCGTCGGCCTGCCCCACGACCGCTGGACCGAAGCCATCACCGCGGTGGTGGTGCCCAGGCCCGGCGTGACCATCGACCCGGGGAAACTGATCGCCGGGGTCCGTGAGCGCCTGGCCGGTTACAAGACCCCCAAGGCGGTCATCGTCGTCGACGAGCTGCCCAGGACGAGCACCGGCAAGATCCAGAAGAACCTGGTCCGCGAGCAGCACGCGGCCCACTACCAGAGCGATCCGGAGCTGAACCAGAGCTGACCCGCCGCTGGCCGGGTTCGGCCGCCGCGTGACGTCAATTCCTGCCTTCGAAGGACGCTCCCCGGCCCGTCGCCGCGGCTCGCGCTCCCGAACGCCTGACGTTCAGAATCCGGTCCCCGGCTTCGGCACCCCGATCGGGCTGGGATAGGGGACCACCTCGGCGCAGGCGAGCGCGAGGGGACGCAGCGCCGCGGTGAGCCCGGCCGTGCCGGCGTCCCCGAGCAGCCGCCACGGCCGTTCCGCCGCCTGGTCGGTGGCCTCCTCGACCGCGGTGTGCACGGCGCGCCCGGCCGCCGTGATCGTGCCGTCCGCCTCGACCAGCCCCCGGGCCGCGAGCCGTTCGCGGGCCGCGTCCCACTGCCCGTCGCTCCAGCCCCGGAGCGGCTGCATGACCTCCCGGGACAGGTCCAGGCCGCAGCGCAGCACCAGGACCTCGGCGCCGTCGAGGCCCGCGGCCAGCGCGGCCGCGAAGTGCCCGTCGCCCCGGTGCTCGCGCAACGTGGTGGCCGCCTGCCACAGCCGGCCCAGGTCGCCGGCCGCCGGTGGCAGGGCCGCGTTGGCGCCCGCCAGCACCCGGCCTGCGTACTCCAGCCCGGCCACGGCCCGTTCCAGCAGCTCCGCCGACGTCCGGACCAGATCTTCCTGGCCGTCCAGCAGGACGCGCAGCGCGGTCACCGCCCCTTCCCGGCGGATCCGTACCGCTTCGCCCGGTGAGACCAGCTCCCACACCGAGGGCAGCGCACGGGCCACGAAGTCCGGCGCGAAGTTGTAGAACGACGCGGTCACCACCTCGGGGCCAACTGGTCCCAGCGGCGCCGGCCGGCCCGCGAAGTACCCGCGCCAGAACCCGCGCAGCCCCGCCGTCTTCCACGCCTGCAGGGCCGGCGGCGCGAAGTACGTCACCGCGTGCACCGGCTCGAACCACGTCCACATCCGCCGCGCCACGCTGGTCCTGACCGCACTGTCCATGTCAGTCATTCTCGACGACGAAGTCCCACTTGGCCACGATGTGGGTGCCGTCCGGCGCCCAGCGCATCAGTCCTTCACCGGTGGCTTCGACCGCCCGGAGCTCGAAGCTGACCTTCTGGCCGGGCTTGAGCACGGCCGGTGGCACGGGCTGGCCGCGGACGAGGGCCGGCCGGTACACGTGGTCCTGGTCGTCGATGGCGGTGAAGTCCGCCGCCCGGATGGGCACCGTCCCGGCCGCCCCGGACAGCGTCACCACCCAGGTGCAGGTGTCCGCGCGGGCCTGGAAGGGCAGGCCCTCGCCGGGCACCTGGGGCCCGGTCACGTTGACCAGCACCGACCAGCGCGGGGTCCTGACCTTCACCGGATCGCCCTCGTTGGTCAGCGCGGGCCGCTGCGCGGTGCCGGTCAGCACGGAGTCGGTCCCGCCGCCGAGGGAGTCCGCGGGCAGGTAAGCGGGATAACTGCCGAGCGGCGTCGCGCCGGCCGCGGCGGGCGTCGTCCCGGCCGCGGGCGTCGTCCCGGCCGCGGCGGCGGGTTTCCCGGGCCCACTGCCGCAGCCCGCCAGGGCCGTCACGGCGGCCACCGTCAAGGTGGCCGCCGTGACCGCGACGCGCTGGGAGTGCCTCACGACCGCCCGGACTGGTCGTAACCCCACGGGTAGTTGAACAGGTCCCGGCCGAACGGCCGCAGCCCGGGCTGAGCCGCGTAACCGAGGTGACCGGCGCCGTCCAGGCCACCGGACACCGTGCCGGCCGGCAGCTTGGCGTGGTCGTGCCCGCTGGACACGTTGAAAATGTCCTCCATCGTGCGCAGCCAGCTGTAATGGTTGTAGTAGACGTACGACGTCGTCCCCGGCCTGATGAACGGGCTGATCAGCACGCTGCCGGTGTCGCCGCCGCCGGTGGTCGGGTCGGTGGCGTCCCACAGCGGGTCCGCGGTCTGGCCCGCGGCCAGGTGGGCCGGGTCACCCTCGGCGCTGAGCGTGATGGTGCTCAGCGCGCCGGTCGGTTCGACCGGGGTGCCGTCCTGGCCGACCAACTGGAACGAGCCGGTGGTGACCGGGCTGGTGGGGGTGGCTGCGGTCAGCGGGCCGGTGTTGACCACCGCGCCGACGTAGGAGTTCGCCGGGACGTTGGTGCCGGTCACCGCGCGCCCCGTGTCGTCGGACAAGATCGTGGGGTCGGTGATCATGTTCGACGTGGTGGTGCCGGTTACGGTGTCGGTCCGCGCCGCGGGCGGGCTGCCCGCTCCGCCCCGGACGATACCCGGCACGCAGTCGGCCGGTACCGGTGCCGGGCTGGTCGTGGTACACGCCGGCGGACGGTCGATGAAGGCGTTGTTACCGGGGCCCGGATAGAGCTCATCGCCCTGACTGTTCTTGCCCAGGGTCGAGTTCGGGCCGGTCGGCTCGTAGTGGACGTTGCGGCCCCACAGGTTCTCGCCCGCGGTGTCGGTCTTGATCGACTCGGCTGCGTTGGGCTGGTCGTGCCTGGTGGGCGGGTAGTTGTTGGCGTCGTTGAAGGTGTTCCCGGTGTAGGTGAACGGCGGGAACGCCTCGTCGAAGGTCACGTCGATCAGGCCGCCCTGCTTGAACGCCTGCGACTGCTCGATCAGCGGGATGTAGTACTTCAGGAACAGGTCCGAGGCGTACAGGCCGCCGGTGTAGTTCTTCGGCGTGGTCGTCTCCGGGTCGAACGGGACCGGCGAGTTGTAGTCGGGCGCGCCGCTGGCCGTGAACGCGCCGGACAGGTTGTTGCCCTTGCACACCGCGTCGTGGGCGTCGCTGCAGTTGTCCGGCGTGACCCAGCTGAACGCCGGGGTGTCCTTGGCGTTCTGCAGGTCGTGCACCAGGCCGGTCTGCGGGTTGTCCAGGTTGACCACGTGGTTGGCGTCGCAGTTGGTGCCGCCGCCCACCGGCTCGTTCAGCGCCGGGCCGTTGACCGCGGAACCGGTCAGCGACTGGAACCACGGGAACGGGAAATGCTTGGCCACGAACTGGTCGTTCGGCTGGGCCCCGGTCAGCGTGGTCACGCCGGGCGGGAGGTTGGCCGACATCTGGGTCGGGTTGGTGTCCGGGTTGTTGGCCGGGGTGCCCGGGCCCGCACACGCCGCCGCCTCACGGTCCGGCACCGTGTTGGCCGTGAACGCCGTCTCGCCGGGGGTCTGCGCCCCGCCGATGTCCTGGGCGTAGCCCTTCCAGCTCTTCCCGGCCGCGTTGAGCTGGTTGAACAGCGTCGGCGTGTCGGTCGGGTAGGTGCACCCGTTCTGCCCGTTGGGGGCGTTCGCCCCGCTGGGCTGCGATGCGTTGGCCGGGGAGTACATCTGGCCGTAGTTGAGCAGGTTGTGCAGCGACGATGTGCTGTGCAGGATGTCGGAGTTGGGGCCGATCGTGTGGTTGGAGACGCTGCAGTCTTCCTGGGTGTCCTCGTTCGGGGCCTGGCCGGACACCAGGGCCAGGTAGTTGTCCATGCTGGAGTGGCCGGTGCCGTAGTAGTTCTTGAGCAGAACACCCTGCTTGGGCAGGGTCTTCCACAGGTAGGTGTTCTGGTTCAGGCCGGTGAAGGTGGCGTCGTAGGACTTGTTCTCCAAGATGATCAGCCACACGTGCTTGATGGCCCCGGATCTGAGTCCGGTGCTGGCGATGGTGACCTCTTTGGACTGCGTGCTGGGCCTGGCCGGCGACGCGGCGGCAACGGACGCTGGCACCGCGACACTCGCCACGGAGAACAGTCCCACCCCACCTGCGACGGCCGCTCGCAGCAGGCGACGGCCAGTGCGCGACATTGTCATGTTCCTGACCTTCGTGGGGCCGGCAGACGGGCGGACCACGCGAAAGTAGCGCATAAACGACCCCCGGGTAAACAGTTCCCCCCGCCTCACGGCCGGGAACGGGTGTGTCACGGTGCGAACTCGGCCCGGACACCGAGCATCCGCACCGGCCTGCCGGCCGGGAAGCGCTCCAGCGCGGCCAGCGCCGCGGCCCGGATCGGCCCGGCGTCGACGGTCGGCTCGGGCAGCGCCTGGCCGTGGGTCTGGGTGATGAACGGGGCGTACCGCACCTTGACCACCACCCGGGCCGCGGGTCGCGGGCCGTCCACCCCGGCCTGCGTCCCGGCCTGCGCCGCCCCGGCTCCGGACAGCTCAGCGGCCACGGTCCCGGCCAGCCGCGCCACCTCGGCGGTGACCTCGGCCCAGTCGGTGATGTCCTCCTGGTAGGTGACCTCCCGCCCGTGCGAGCGGGCCCGGTAGGGCGTGTCGTCCACCGTCTTGCTGCCCCGTCCGCGGGCGAGCAGGACCAGCCAGGGACCCGTGGCGGCCCCGAAGGCGCGGGCCAGCTCGTCCGGGTCGGCCGCGGCCAGCCCCCGCACGGTGTGCAGGCCCAGGCCAGCCAGCTTCTGCGCGGTCCGGGCCCCGACGCCCCACAGGGCGTCGGGGTGACGGTCACCGAGCACCTCGTACCAGTTGCCCGACGTCAGCCGGAACACCCCGGCGGGCTTGCCGAAGCCGGTGGCCAGCTTGGCCTGCAGCTTGTTCTCGCCGATCCCGACCGTGCAGTCCAGCCGGGTGGC
>DASWVA010000554.1:0-2577 GCA_036401415.1 Streptosporangiaceae bacterium | reverse complement strand
ACCATGCCGCCGCCGGCCAGCGCCACCGCCGTGATACCCAGGCTCGCGGTCAGGGCCGGCGCCCCCAGCAGGTAGGGCAGCAGCGGCAGCAGCGCGCCGAGCGAGAAGGCCAGCAGCGACGCCACCCCGGCCAGCACCGGGGACGGCAGGTCCGCCGGGTCGACGCCCAGTTCCTCCCGGGTGTGGACCCGCAGCGCGGTGCCCGGATCCCGGGACACGGCCGCCGCCATCCGCGCGGCGGTGTCCGCGTCGGCCCCGTACTCGCGGAAGTACCCGGCCAGTTCGTCCTGCTCGGCCGCGGGGAAGCGGGCCAGCATCTTCCGCTCCAGCGAGACCTCGGAGTGCACCAGCTCATTCTGGTTGGTGACCGAGATGTACTCGCCGGTGCCCATCGAGAACGCGCCCGCGACCAGCGCGGCCACACCGGTCAGCACCACGGCGTGGGCGGACACCCCGCCGCCGCCCACCCCGGCGATCAGCGACGCGTTGGTGACCAGGCCGTCCACCGCGCCGAACACGGTGGGCCGCAGCGACCCGCCGGAGACGTCGCGGTGCCGGTGCGACCAGCCGGTGTCGATGGCCGCCGCGCCGGTGGCGGCGGACGGCTGATGGTTCTCGGTCACTGCGGCGCCGCCCGGGTGGTCCGGGAGAACCGGCCCGCGCCGGGCACCGCGCCGGCGGGGTCGCGCTGACCCGAGGTCTTGTGCATCCCCCCAGGATGCCGGATGCGGGCCGGGCGGGCGCGGTTACGAGCGCAGTCCGGTGCGCGGGTCCGGCCGCGGGTCCGGGCCGGTGCGCGTCCGGGGGTCCAGATCGGCACCCGGCTCGACGCAGATCAAGCCCCACGGCCGGTTCGCGACCCGGGTGAGCACCACGGTGGCCCGGTGCGGGCCGGACAGCCGGAGCCGGCGGTGGATCTGGTCCACGTCCCCGGCCAGGCCACGCCGCCGCAGGTCGGCCGCGCCGATCCCGAGTTCCCGCAGGCGGCGGGCGAAGTGTTTCTCATGCCAGGGCGCAGATTCGACGACGATGAGCGTCCGGGCGAACGGTGTCGTCCGGGCCGTGCCGGCGGACAGAAAGGCGATCTGGTCATCGATCTTCCACGCGCCGAGCCGCCGGGCCAGGTCCTCGACCAGCCCGGCCCGGGTGACGGCCGGGCTGGGATCGAACAGGCAGGCCCCCGGGGCCCGGACCGGTACCGGGTCGCCGGGCTCGGGGGTCAGGGTGTCCCCGGCGGGCAGGACCGTGGCCCGGGCCGTGGCCGTGGCCAGGGCGGGCGACCAGAGCACCGCTTCTTTCAGGTCGCGCCCGTCCGCCACGAACTCGGTCTCCCAGCCGTCCGGGGTGGTGCCCGCGGGCAGTCCCGGGGCCGCCTTGATGACCACGTCCGGGACCTGGCTGATAAGGGCGAAGCACCAGTCCAGCGGGGGCTCGCTGTCACCCGGGCGCAGCCGGCGGCGCGCGGCGGCGCCACGCGGGGACCGGCGGGCCGGGTCGGCGAACACGGTGGTGACGCCGGCCAGGGCGACGTCGCGTACGTCCGCCTCGCGGGTCTGGACGCCGGCCGCCACCTGGTACACGCCGGCGTTGTGGGCGGCCATCAGCAGGTGGTCCCCATCGGTGTCCACGGCCAGCACCTCGCGCCCGGCGGCCAGCGCGATCAGGTCGCCGCCGATGCCGCAGCCCAGGTCGGCCAGGCGGCCACCGCGGTCCGGGGCGGCCGCGGACAGCCGGGCCGCGCGGTGCCGCGCGGTGGTCTCCGAGGACGCCTGCTCCAGCCCGGCCCGGGTGAACAGCATGTCCCGGGCCCGGCTGAACTTGGCGTCGGCGGCCACCCGCAGCTCGTCCTGGGCGGTGGCCGCCGCGACCAGGCCGGCCGGATGGTCCCGGCGCAGCCGGGCGGCGGTGGCCAGCGCGGGCTCGCCCGCGGCCCGGGCCCGGGCCACCAGGGCGAGCAGTTCGGCGCCTTCCGGGGAGAGCAGCGCCCCGGCCCGGCTCGTCACGGCGGCCCTACTCCCGCGGGACGATCACGAACTGCCGCAGGTGCAGGTCCCGGAACGTCACCGGCCCGCGCGGGCCCGGCACCTTGTCGATGTTGATCCCGGTCTCCGGCAGGCCCAGCAGCTTGTACCCGTCCAGCAGCCGCGGGGTGGCGTTCCAGAACGCCCCGGTGCCCGCGTAGACGTCGAAGAACCGGTCCACCGCCTCGCGGTCCTCGGTGACGATGGCCGCGGCCAGGCCGGACGTCTCGGAGTTGGCGATGGCGGCCGCCGCCGCCGCGCCGCCGGCCGGGGCGATGGTGACGGTCGCCTCGCGCCCGCTGTCCAGCGCCCACTCATGCCCGAGCGGGTGATCGTGCGGGGGCAGCGACGGGGTGATACCCAGCTTGGCCAGCCAGGCGGTCATTTCCGGGAGCAGCTCATCCCAGCGCAGTTCGTCGACCAGCAGCAGGTTGAGCCGGTTGCACACCCCGAGCCGGTCCAGGCTCTGCTCGATCAGCTGCATCGCCCGGCCCGGGTCGGCCCCGGCGTCGACGAAGATCACGGCCCCGCCGTCGGCGTGGGCCAGCGTGCGCAC
>DASWVA010000553.1:0-1723 GCA_036401415.1 Streptosporangiaceae bacterium | reverse complement strand
ATCCTCCCGTCCCGCACCGAGGCGTTCGGCATGGTCCTCATCGAGGCCATGGCGAGCGGGCTGCCCGTGGTGGCCAGCCGGGTCGGCGGGATCCCCGAGGTCGTGCGGGACGGTGAAACCGGCTTCCTGGCCGAGCCCGGGGACGTCGCCGGGTTCGCCGGCCAGATCGGCCAGCTGTTCGACGATTCCGCACTCTGGCAGCGGTTCAACGAGAACGGGCGGCAGGCCGCCGGCACCCGGGACTGGCCCGCGCAGGTGCAGCGGACCGCCGATTTCGCGGAGGGCATGATTTCAATGCGGCAGGGGACGACGGCGCCGGCCCGGCCAGCGCCGGGGCCGCCGCCCGTACGGCCGGCCTGACCGCCTGACCCGCCTACTTCGCGCCGTGCTCCTGCTCGTACGCCTGGCGCGACCCGCACACGCTGGCGCGCGGGCAGGCGTGCGCGGTGCCGTCCGCATACAGCTTGACCACCACCTTGTCGCCGGGGACGTTGTGGCCGGTGACCGTGCCGGGACCGTCCGGGGTCTCGACGGCCTCGCCGATGCGGGGGGTGTTCTTGCGGAAGTCCTGGTACAGCGGGTGCTCGTACTTCAGGCAGCACATCAGGCGGCCGCAGGCCCCGGCGATCCGCATCGGGTTGACCGGGAGATCCTGCTCCTTGGCCATCCGGACCGACACCGGCTCGAAGTCCTTCAGGAAGGTGGCACAGCACAGGTCACGCCCGCACGGGCCGATGCCGCCCTGCAGCCGGGCTTCGTCGCGGGGGCCGATCTGCCGCAGTTCCACCCGGGCGCGGAGCTGGCCGGCCAGATCGCGGACCAGGGCCCGGAAGTCCACCCGGCCCGGGGCGCTGAAGTAGATCGTGAACGCGGTGTTCGCGGGCACGTAGTCGACCGCGGTCACCTTCATCGGCAGCTTGTGCGTGCGGATGAATCGTTTGGCCGCGATCCGGCACTCGGCGCGGCGGCGGCGGCTGGCCTCGTCGCGCTCCAGATCCTCGTCGGTGGCCACGCCCGCGCACACCGGCAGCCCGCCGATGTCGTCCGAGATCCACTGCGGCGCCCACATGCATTCGGCCACTTCGGGGCCGGAGTCGGTCGGCACGAGCACCTTGTCGCCGATGGACGGGGTGTGCGGCCCGGGATCGAGGTAGTACAGCCGCCCGTGCCGTTCGAACGCGACCGCCATCATCATGCCCATCAGGTCAGGGTACGGCGCAAATCGCCCGGGCACGAGTCCGGCTCAGACGCTCCGCCCGGGCACGAGGATCGTGTCGAGGAACTCACCGTGGCCCAGGCTGCGGCCGGCGACCTCCTCGGTGACCCGGTCGATGAGCCGTCCCGCCAGTTCACGCAGTGGCATCGCCACCGTGGTCAGGGCCGGGGTCAGCAACCGTGAGATCACCCCTCCGTCGAATCCGGTGACGCCGAGATCGGTCCCGATGCGCAGCCCGGCCCGGCTGGCCACGGTGTAGCACGCCGCGGCCAGCACGTCGCTGCCGGCCACCACCGCGGTGGGCCGGCCCGGGCCGGTCAGCAGGCGGGTGACGGCGGCGTCCACGGCCGCGGCGGCCAGGCCGGTCCGGGTCAGCTCGGCGGGCTGGCCCGCCTCGGCCATCGCCTCGCGGTACCCGGCTTCCCGTTCGTCGTCCCACGGGCCCTGCGGGGTGTAGCCGAGGTAGCTGAGGCGGGTGTTCCCGCGGGCGAGCACGTGGGCGGTCAC
>DASWVA010000552.1:0-4152 GCA_036401415.1 Streptosporangiaceae bacterium | reverse complement strand
TCATTTCCCCGTCGCTGGAAGAGCTCTTCGTCGGGCTTACCGGAGAGGGGTTCGACGTCGATGGCTGAGGTCGCGGTGGCCGGCCCCGCCGGTGCGACGCCGGGCGTGGCGGACGGCCCGGGCGCGGGAACCGCCCCCGGGGCGGCGCGGGCCTGGTTCCGGTTCTTCCGGTCCGAGCTGCGGCAGGTCTTCGGCCGCCGCCGGAACCTGATCCTGCTGGGCGTGGTGGGGCTGTTCCCCATCCTCATCGGCGTCGGGCTGCGGCTCGCCTCGCATCCGCACGGCGGCGGGGGCGGGGGCGGCGGGCTGTCCTTCGTCACTCAGCTGACCGGCAACGGCATCTTCCTCAGCTTCATCGCCCTGAGCATCCTGCTGGTGCTGGTCATGCCGGTCGCGGTGGCGGTCATCGCCGGCGACTCGATCGCGGGTGAAGCCGGGTACGGCGCGCTGCGCTACCTGCTGGCCGTGCCGGCCGGACGGGCCCGGCTGCTGGTGGTCAAGTACGCCTCGATCGTGGTGTTCGCACTGGCCGTGACGTTCGTGGTCACCGTGGTGGCGCTGATCACCGGGGCCGCGCTGTTCCCGATCGGCCCGGTGACGCTGCTGTCGGGGACCACGGTGTCGCTGGCCGAGGGCATCCTCCGGCTGTTCCTGGTCACCCTCTACGTCTCGGCCGCGATGGCCGCCCTGGGCGCCATCGGCCTGGCTTTTTCCACCCTCACCGAGCACGCCATCGGCGCCATCGCCGCGCTGGCCATCTTCGTCGTGGCCAGCGAGGTCGCCGACCAGGTGCCCCAGTTCGCGGTGATCCAGCCCTACCTGCCGACCCACTGGTGGCTCACGTTCGACGCCCTGCTGCGGGTTCCCATCGACACCGGCACGCTGCTCAAGGGCCTGCTGTCGTTCGCCGTCTACCTGGTGCTGGCCGCTTCACTGGCCTGGGCCCGCTTCACCACCGCCGACGTCACCAGCTGAGCACCGTCCCCGCCCAGCTGCCCTGACGATCAAGAGTCAGGCCAGCCCGGCTGGTCCTCCCATTCGGCCAGCGTTTGCCGGGCGAATTCACTACCTGCCTGAGCGCTCTCCCGCATCCTGGCCGCCCAGCGGACCAGGCTCTGCTGGGCGTAGCCGTCTCCCAGACCGGCCTCGAGACGCAGCACCGCCATGTTGTTATGGCTGGCCGGCGATCCCCAGTTTGATCCGATCAGTTCGCGGTGAGCAGTCAGGAACTCGCGCAACTCGTCCAGCCGTCCCTGCTCGGCCAGCCAGCTGGCCAGGTAACGCAGAGCGTGATAGCCCCCTGCTTCGGCACGCCACCGAAGCTCGTCCACATGGTCACCGTCGGCCAGCCAGCGGGCCAGCCAGAGCTGGGCAATCTCATCGTCAGCGTCAGCCAGTGGACGGATCACCGCAATCGCCTCATCGATCTGACCCCGGTCGGCCAGCCAGCTGGCCAGCTGACGCCGCGCGTGGTCATCTCCTGCGTCAGCATCCTGGCGAAGTTCATCAGTGCGGTCATTCTCGGCCAGCATGTACGCCCGCCACCACCGAGCCTGATCCTCAGCTGCAGAATCCGGCGGGCCGCTGGCGATCTGGTTTTCCGGGGGGCGCTGACCCTCGTATTCGGCCTCCACCGCCCGGCGCGCCCTGGTGTATGGCTCACCCGTGCCGGCCGCCCGGCTGCGGGCTGCCTTCTTGACCGCCTTGTCCCGCGTCATGACCGCTTCTTCCGGCAGTGCCGCCCGCGCCAGCCCGCCCGTCAGATCATGATCCCAGCCGGTACACGCGAGGCATGGCCCCTTGTCCTCGTTGCTGCTCTGGCGCGGGCCGAACAGCTCGGAAACGGGCAGACGTGCTCTGCCTGAGAGCAGCATATGTCCCAGTAGCCGCCCAGCACCTGCCGAAACCCCGGCCGATATTTCGAACAACGGATCGTTGACTTACGTGGATTTGGCCTTTTACCGGCCGGCTCCTTGATCGACCCGCAGGGCACCGTGTCCCTGTCCGACCAGAGCCTGTGCGGCTACATCACCAAGGGCCAGAGCACCCCGCTGCCCGCCGGGATGACGGTGCGCTACGCGAGCGGCCATCCGGGCGTGGTGTGCGTCCGTGACCACGGCTCGGTCCTCCAGGCCACCGGGCCGGGGCCGGCCACGATCACCGCCACCGTGACGTACCACGGTCACACGGCCCGGGGCACCCTCGTGGTGGACGTGTCCTGAGCGGTGCTCAGCCGCGCAGGTCGGGAAAATCCTCTTCCCAGAACTCCGTCGTCCCGCGGGGCGACGGAGTGGGGTGGAGCGGGCCGCCGGCGCCGTCGGGATCGCGCGCGGGAGGCGTGCCGCCCGCGGCCCGGGCCGCCTCCTGGCCGCGCAGCTCGACCCGGCGGATCTTCCCGGAAATGGTTTTGGGCAGCTCGGTGAACTCGATCCGCCGCAGCCGCTTGTACGGCGCGAGCCGGTCCCGGCTGAACGCCATGATCGACCGGGCCACCTCGGCCGACGGGACAACCCCGGCGGCCAGCGCCACGTACGCCTTGGGCACGGCCAGCCGCACCGGGTCGGGGGACGGGACCACCGCCGCCTCGGCCACCGCCTCGTGCTCGATGAGCACGCTCTCCAGCTCGAACGGGCTGATCCGGTAGTCCGACGCCTTGAACACGTCATCGGTCCGGCCCACGTAGGTGATGTAGCCGTCGGCGTCCCGGGCCGCGACGTCGCCGGTGTGGTAGTAGCCGTCCCGCATGGCCTCGGCGTCCTGGCGCGGGTCACCGAGGTAGCCGGTCATCAGGCCGAGTGGCCGCTGGCTCAGGTCCAGGCAGATCTCACCCTCGTCGGCGGGCTGGCCGGTCACCGGTTCGACCAGGGTGATCTCGTACCCGGGCAGCGGGCGCCCCATCGACCCGGGCCGGACGGGCTGGCCCGGGGTGTTGCCCGCCTGGGCAGTGGTCTCGGTCTGGCCGTAGCCGTCCCGCACGGTGATGCCCCAGGCCTGGCGGACCTGCTCGATGACCTCCGGGTTGAGCGGCTCGCCGGCCGCCAGGCATTCCCGCAGGGCGGTCACGTCCGCGCTGGCCAGGTCGGCCTGGATCAGCATCCGCCACACCGTCGGCGGCGCGCAGAACGTGGTCACCCCCTCCTCGCCGAGCACCTGGAGCAGCTGACCGGCTGAGAACCGGTCGTAGCCGAAGATCAGGGCCGTCGCGCCCGCGTTCCACGGCGCGTAGACGTTGCTCCAGGCGTGCTTGGCCCAGCCCGGGGACGAGATGTTCAGGTGCACGTCACCGGGTTGCAGGCCGATCCAGTACATGGTGGACAGGTGCCCGGCCGGATAGGAGGCGTGGGTGTGCTGGACCAGCTTGGGCTGCGCGGTGGTGCCGGAGGTGAAGTACAGCAGCAGCGGGTCGCTGGCCTTGGTCACCCCGTCCGGGGTGAAGTCGTCCGGGGCCCCGTAGGAGTCCGCGTACCGCAGCCAGGTCCCCGGGGCCACCGGGCCTTCGGCCCCGCCGTCCGCCTCGGTGACGCCCGCCGTCCCCGTGGGCCCCGGGGTCCCGTCAGCACCGGCGGCTTCGGCGATCGCTCCGCCCACGGTCGGCTCGACCGCGATCCGCGTCCAGTCGCCGGGCACCTCGCGGAACTTCGGCGCGTGGGCCGACTCGGTCACCACGTGCCGTACCTCGCCGCGGGCGATCCGGTCGGCCAGATCGGCCGGCCCGAGCAGGGTCGAGGTGGGCACGATCACCGCGCCCAGCTTCATCGCGGCCAGGATGACCTCCCACAGCGGGGCGATGTTGCCCAGCATGAGCAGCAGCCGGTCACCCCGCCGGACCCCCAGGCCCCGCAGCCAGTTGGCCACCTGGTCCGAGCGGCGGGCCATCTGCCCGTAGCTGATCCGCGTGCCCCCCTCCTCATCCCGGGCGCCCGGGACACTGAGGCTGGTGACGATGCGCAGCGCGGTCTGGTCCGGTTGCTCGGCGGCGAGCACGTCGAACCAGTCCAGCGCCCAGTTGAACTCATCCAGCTCGGGCCAGGAGAATTCGGCCCGCGCGGCGTCGTAGTCGGCACGGTGACGGAGCAGGAGATCGCGAGCGGCCCGGAAGCTGGCCGCGTCGCTGCGGCGATCGGTCATGCCCGCCATCGTGCCAGCCCGGCC
>DASWVA010000551.1:0-5078 GCA_036401415.1 Streptosporangiaceae bacterium | reverse complement strand
GGCGGTAGAGCCAGCGTGGCCTTTAGACGCCGGTCAGCCGCCCGCGGTTGTCGGTGATTTTCAGTCGCCTTCCGGATCCGCAGCGACAGCAGGGCCAGCGTGGCGCGGCGCGCGACCTGGCGGCCGGGGGGCTGGACCGGGCCCCGCGGGTCCGCCGGGCCGCTGGTGGCCGCCTCGCGCTGACCGCATCACGGTGCCGCGTCGCGGTAATTCAGCGGCCCGCTGATGGCCAGGCCGGCCGGCCTGAACAATGGCAGGCAATGGCATTGCCGCGCCCAGCGTAAATCTTTGGCCAGAATAAATGCCGCACCTTCTTTCAATGCGCCGGGCCGTGATCTGCGCCTCGGGGAAATGGGCCGTGACTGATTCCGGTTCCGGCCGGCGCCGGTGGCCGATGGCCGGCCGGGGGACGGCACCCGCGATCCGGGCCGCCCGGCGCCACATCCGGGCGGCCGAAGCCGGCCGGAACCAGGTCGCGTCGCGTCTCGGCCCGGGGCCGCGGTACCGGCCACCTGGTCACCGCGAGTTCCTCGCTGAGTAACAGAATGTGCCGAAATCGGTTTCCGCCCCGCCTGCTGGCGGCCGCCTGGTCACCTATAACGACGTTATTTCACGCTGATCACAGCTGTGATCTGCGACGTAATAACCTCGTCATCTTCTCATTCCTGCTATCCGCCCAGCAAGGCATCAACCGGACATGGAGCAAATCTTTCCGATTTGCTACATCTGGTCTCATCCCCGGGTCTACGGTGATCCACCGAGAGCATTACGGACAATTCTGGAGGTGGACGGATGCCAACCGGGCGCCGGCCCGCAGGGCGCTACCGGCCGCGCAGTCGCGCAGCCCGCCTGGCGGTCCCACTCGCTATTCCGATGGCGCTTGGCCTGACGCTGGGGATCATTCTGGGGGTCTCGGGCGGCGCGCAGCACACGTCGATCCAGCAGGCCGCGGCGGACGCGACCGCGAGCCCCGGAGCCAGCGGGCCGGCCATCCCGTCGGCCAGCGCGTCGGCCAGCCCTTCTCCGTCGGCCTCCGCTCCCGTGACCACGCAGGCCAGCAACGTCAGCTGCGACATCATCGTCCCGGCGCACCCGCTGACCGCCGAGGGCCTGTCGACTCCCTACCGGCTCACCGGGACCAACGGCGCGTCGCCGCAGGCCTCCGGGTGCACGATGGCGAACTTCGCCAACCTGGGCGCGTTCGTCCAGGCCACCATCCTCAACCCGTGGACCGGGCACATCTCGGTCTACGAACCGCTGGTGATCACGGCCGGGACCAGGCCCGCGGTGGCCCCGGTGGTGCCGAGGCTGTCACGCGGCTCGGTGGTCACGATCGACTTCGGGTTCAACGGCACCAACCTGACCCAGGTGGGCGCCACGCCGAACGCTCTGCGCGAGGGCAACTGCACCGACGGCCTCGGATCGTCCATCTTCGGCCAGGTGTCGTTCTGCAACGGGGCGCGGTTCTTCCGGGACGCTGCGTGGTCCGAGCGCTTTGGCAGGCTGAAGATTCCGGCGGCCGGCCGCTCGCCGGTGACCGGCCGGGCGTGCCCCACCACGCGGTCCTTTCAGATCATCGACCAGGACCAGAGTGACAACGTGACCTCGACCTACCTGCTGACCGGCAACGGGCAGACCGCCCAGGACAACCAGGCCAACGAGGCCGCCCTGCCCGGGGCGCCGAAGATCAACAACGGCAGCGACAACGTGCTGGTGGACGCGTTCATCGACCCGGCCCTGCGCTGCCAGCCGATGGAGGCGCCGGACCTGTCCCAGGATGGTGCGCCGGGTACGTCACAGGCCCTGGATGAACTGCAGGCGGCCAGGAGTCAGCGGGCGCCGGTGGCCCTGGTCCCGGAAAACGACGAGATGGTGCTGGTCAACGACAAGTTCAGCGTGTCGAAGACCAACCTGTACCGGTCCGAGGTCGGGCAGCCCCCGGTCAGCTGGTCCAACCAGCGCGCCGACGGCCCGGCGAGCTACTGCCAGAACATGATCAACGTGCAGGCACCGTTCATCGCGGCCAATCAGGGCCTGCTGGCCGGGCAGCCCACCCCGGTGGCGGGCACCGGCAACAGCCTGTTCACGTTCATGGCCAGCCGGCTGGCCATGTCGTTCACCAACCTGAACTGCCGGGACTACGGCCTGACCAATCCGGTCAGCGTGACGCTGGACGGGAACGGCGCGGCCATCGCGGCCACCATCAACACCACCCAGCAGCAGGCCACCAGCGGCGGCAGCGGCCGGGTGCCGGGGCCGGGCCAGCGGTGGGGCCGTCACCACCATCACCTCATGGATCCTTCGGGCATGTGAGCTGACCGGCACCGGTACCACCCAGCGGCGCCCCGGGAGAACTTCTCCCGGGGCGCCGCTGGCGTTTCCTGGCCTGGTTGTCAGGCGTTCCAGTTGCCGGGGACGGGCCCGGTGGTCACCCCGGCGGCGGGCGCCGCCACCGCCGACGGGTCGACGAACGAACTGCCGTCCGGCCCGGCCTTGACCGCCTCGTGCAGGGCACTCCCCTTGACCAGGTCCGTCCAGCTCAGGAACCACTCGGTCCAGCCGTCGTCCCACTTGCCGGCCTTGGTGCTGTCGGTGACGGTCACCGGGTCGCCGGGTACCGCCATGTCGTAGTAGATCTTCGAGTCGGCGGGCGACAGGTTGACGCAGCCGTGGCTGACGTTGCTGCTGCCCTGGTCACCGACGGACCAGGGTGCGTCGTGCATGTAGTCGCCACTGAACGTGAACCGCACCGAGTACGGCACCAGCTCGTCGTAGTAACCCGGCGTGCCCTTGGTCCCGCCGATCATGCGGACGGGGTTCTCCTTCTCGATGGACACATAGGTGCCGTTCGGCGTGGCCGTGGTGGCCTTGCCGGTGCTGGCCGGCCAGGTGTACTTCAGGCTGCCGTTGATGTAGATCCTCGTCTGGTGCGCGGTGGCGCTGGTCACCGCGATCACCGAGTCGCCGATGTTGAAGCTCTGGGTCAGGCTGGCCGCGCCGTACACGCCCTTGGCCCCCTCGACCCCGTCCAGATGGCCGGTGAAGGAGACCCTGGTGCCGGCCGGCCAGTAGTTCTCCGGCCGGAAGTTCAGGTGCTCGTCACCGTCCCAGTACCAGGCCCCGGTCACCGGGTTGGACGTGGTCAGCTGCAGGGACCGCTCGACCGCCGCCTTGTTGGTGATGGGCTGGCTGAAGGTCAGCATGATCGGCATGCCGACCCCGTAGGTCTGCCCGTATCCCTCGAAGATCTGGGTGTGGAAGGTGCTGGCCGGGGTCAGCGTGCGGAACGAGACGGTCCGGGTCAGCGTGCCCTGGCCGGGGACGCGGGCCGACGCGGTGACGGTGTAGCTTTGCCCGGTGGCCAGCGTCCACTGGCTGCGCCACTGCCGGCCGTCCTGGCTCAGGCCGCCGGGCACCGTGAGGCTGGCCGAGGTTGAGCTGGCGGACGAGCCGGACGTGCCCGACGCGTGGGCCACCACGCTGGTCAGCGTGCCCTTGGCCGCGGTGACGGCGATGCCGGCCGACGGGTCCGCGTCCCTGGCGCCGTCCGCCGGGGTGATGCTGATGTCGGCCGCCGCGGTCGAGGCCCTGGACACCGGCTTGGCCGTCCTGGTGGCCTTGCTCGCACTGTGGCCACCCGGGCTGCCGCCCGACGAACACGCCGCCAGCAGCAGGCACAGCGCCGTGACGACGATGCCGGCTGCTGTCCCCAGTCGCTGACCTGGGCCGTTACTACTGCCCCGCACGGTGATCCTCCATTGGTCCGGCCCGTCTTCCCGTCCTGCCCGCGGTGCTATCTGCCGGGGTCTTCAACGTCATGCCCAGGGTACCCAGCCGGATCACGGTGACCCCGGTCCCGCCGGGAACGCAGAGGCCGGCGCCGGTAGCCCGCGGCCGCCCCCAGCAGGGCCAGCGCCGTCAGTGCGACGATCGCCCACTCCGGCCCGGCCCCCACGTCGTCGGCCCAGGTCCGGTGGGTGATCAGCGGTACCCGCGCCTCCAGCACCGCCTGCTGCCAGGTGCCGCTGTGCGTGATCAGCCGGCCGTCCGGGGCGATGATGGCGCTCACCCCGGTGGTCGAGGCGACCACCACCGCGCGATCGGATTCGACCGCCCGGATCTCAGCCATGGCCAGCTGCTGCTCGGACTCGCCGGTCTGCCCGTCGATCTCGAAGTCGGCGTCGTTCGTCTGCACGGTCAGCAGGTTGGCGCCCGCCGTGACCTCCGAGCGGACCAGCCGGTCGAAACCGATCTCGTAACAGATCACGTCGCCGAGCCTGATCGATCCGGTCCGGAACACCACCGCGGCGTGACCGGGGGTGAAGTCGACCGGCTGCAGGCTGGGCAGGGAGGTCAGCTGGCTGACCAGGCCGCGCCAGGGGATGTACTCCCCGAACGGGACCAGCTGCCGCTTGGCGTAGGTGGTGGTCGGCCCGCGGCCCGGCAGCCACAGCTGGCCCACGTTGAGCTCCGGGTCGTTCAGCACCTCGCCGACCAGGACGGGCCGCCCGGCGTCGCGGACCGCCGCCGCCACCTCCTGGTAGATGGCCGGGTAGTCGAACGGGTCCAGGTCGGTGGAGTTCTCCGGCCAGATCACCAGGTCCGGCGCGGGCTTCCGCCCCGCCTTGACCTGCGCCGCCAGCTGTTCGGTGGCCCGGGCGTGGTTCTGGGTCACCTCGGTGTCGTTGAGTTGCTGCGGCAGGTCGCGGGCCCGGGGGACGTTGCCCTGGATGGCGGCCACCTCGGCGGTTTTCGGGCCGGCCGTGGGGTCCACCGGCAGCAGGGCTCCGGCCACCGCCAGCCCGGCCGTGGCGATCACGGCGAACGCCGGGAGCGCCAGTTGCCGCCGCGCGGGCGCCCGCGGGCCGCGCCGCAGCCACGCGGACAGGATGAGCCAGGCCAGCGCGGCGCCCACCAGCGCGACCACAAAGGTCAGCCCGGGCGCGCCGCCGACCGCCGCCCAGCCCGCCGTCGGCGCGGCGGCCTGGCTCATGGCCAGCCGCCCCCACGGGAAGCCGCCGAACGGGAACCGGTCACGCAGCGCTTCCAGGCTCACCCACCAGCCCGCCACCGCGACC
>DASWVA010000550.1:0-1887 GCA_036401415.1 Streptosporangiaceae bacterium | reverse complement strand
ACGCATCCGGGGTCCGCCAGGGCAGGTCACGAGCGTGATCCGCGTACCAGTCGAGCACCGGCCCGAGATAGCGGCTTGTCATGACAAGACGCCATTGTTGCACGTCAGCGGGCTGCTCGAGGGCCCACTCGGCCGGCATGTCGCCCAGCCTGAGGCTGGCCTGCGGACAATACTGAGTGTATGGATCCGAACGCGAAGCGTAGTCAAGGCCGGGATCTACGGGCCAGCGTCTACTGGCAGCGCCGGCTCTTCACGCTGCTGGCCGGGCTGGGCGTGGTCGGGTTGCTGGCCTGGGCAGGCGCCGGCGTGATCAGCGGCGGAAGTCCAGCCGCCGGCTCTGGGCGGCCGTCCTCCGCCGCTTACAGCAGCGCGCGCGCGACGCCGGCCTCGTCCGTATCGTCCAGCGCGTCACCCGGCGCTTCCCCGTCAGCGTCCTCGTCCCCGGCTGCTTCGGCCACCCCGGCGGCGTCGCCGTCCCCGTCCCGCCGGGCCGTCCAGGCCAAGCCGGCGCACCAGGCCGCGGCCGGGCCTACAGCCTGCCCGGCGGCCGACCTGGTGCTCACGCTGACCGCCAGCCAGGCCAGCTACGGCTCCTCGGCCAAGCCGTCCTTCCGGGCCGACATCGTCTCCACCGACGCGGCCCCCTGCACCCTGGACACCGGCGCTGCGGCGCTGCGGCTGGTGGTCATGCACGGTACCTCGGTGGCCTACAACTCGGCCTCCTGCCTGCATGGAGCTCAAAAACACGTCATCAGCCTGCACCGGGGCGTCCCGGTGGTCACGCCGATGGTGTGGGACAAGCACGAGACCGCGCCTGGCTGCCCGGCCACGGTGCTGGCCGCCACCAACCGCACCTACGCCGCGATGGCCCAGGCGGGCGGAGCGCAGAGTCCCCGGTTGTCATTCCAGCTGACCGGCACACCCGCCACCGCCGCGGCCACCACCCGGTCGCGGTAGCCGGTTCCGGCCGGCCCTGTTCAGCCGGCCCTTTCAGTCGGAGAGCGCGGCGGCGACCGCCTGCCGGACGCTCTCCACCTCACGGATCTCCAGCGACCCGGTCATGTGGTCAGGGACCGCGGACAGGGCGCGGGCCGCCCGGTCCGGCCCCCGGTCGTGCCCGGGGACCGCGGCGGACGAGGGGAGGCCACCGACATTGGCGCCGACCGGGATGATGGCGCGGCGGAAGCCCATCCGCTCGGCCTCGGCCAGGCGGCGGGCCACGCCGCTGACCCGCCGGACGTCACCGGCCAGGCCGACCTCACCGACGGCGATGACGCCGGCCGGGAGGCTCAGGTTGGAGGTGGAACTGGCCAGGGCCAGCGCCAGGGCCAGGTCGACCGACGGCTCGGTCAGGCGGACGCCGCCCACGGTGGCCGCGTAGACGTCCTGGCGCCCGAGCCGGATGTCCGCGTGCCGCTGCAGTACGGCCAGCACCATGCCCACCCGCGACCCGTCCAGGCCCGAGGTGACCCGGCGGGGCATGTCCAGCACGGACGGGCCGACCAGGGTCTGCACCTCGGCCACGAGCGGGCGGCGGCCCTCCAGCGTGACCGTCACGCAGGTCCCGGGCACCGGCTCGCTGCGCTGGGACAGGAACAGCCCGCTCGGGTCGGGCAGGCCGATCAGCCCGTACTCGCCGAGGTCGAAGCAGCCGACCTCGTCGGTCGGGCCGTACCGGTTCTTCACGGCGCGGATCATGCGCAGCTGGGAGTGCCGGTCCCCCTCGAAGTTCAGGACCACGTCGACCATGTGCTCCAGCGTGCGCGGCCCGGCGATTGACCCGTCCTTGGTCACGTGGCCGACCAGGATCGTGGCCAGCGAGCGTTCCTTGGCCGCGGCCATCAGCGCGGCGGAGACCTCACGGACCTGGGTGACCCCGCCCGGCAC
>DASWVA010000549.1:0-5504 GCA_036401415.1 Streptosporangiaceae bacterium | reverse complement strand
CGCGGGCGAGGTGGCCCGCGGGCTTGAAGTGGTCGAGTTCGCATGCGGCATCCCGCACCTGCTCAAGGGCGGGTTCTCGGAAAACGTGTCCTCCGGCGTGGACTCCTACTCGATCCGGCAGCCGCTCGGGGTGGTGGCGGGGATCACCCCGTTCAATTTCCCGGCCATGGTGCCGATGTGGATGTTCCCCCTGGCCATCGCGTGCGGCAACACGTTCGTGCTCAAACCATCTGAGAAGGACCCGTCCGCGTCCCTGCTGATCGCGCAGCTGTGGGCCGAGGCCGGACTGCCCGAGGGCGTGTTCAACGTGCTCCAGGGGGACAAGGTCGCCGTCGACGGCCTGCTGCACCACCCGGACGTGGCCGCGGTCAGCTTCGTCGGCTCCACCCCCATCGCCCGCTACGTCTACGAGCAGGGCACTCAGGCGGGCAAGCGGGTCCAGGCCCTCGGCGGGGCCAAGAACCACATGGTGGTGCTGCCCGACGCCGACCTGGACCTGGCCGCCGACGCGGCCGTGTCCGCCGGGTTCGGCTCGGCCGGTGAGCGCTGCATGGCCATCTCCGCCCTGGTCGCGGTGGAGCCGGTCGGTGACGAGCTGATCGAGAAGATCCGGACCCGGATCAGCCGCCTGCGGGTCGGCCCGGGCACCGACGAGCGTGCCGAGATGGGCCCGCTGGTCACCGCGGCGCACCGGGACAAGGTCGCCTCGTACCTGGACTCCGGGGTCGCCGACGGTGCCACGCTGGCCGTCGACGGCCGGGCGCACCCGGTCATCGGCGCCGGGCCGGGGGAAGGGGAGGCGGGTGGGGGCTTCTGGCTCGGCCCCAGCGTGCTGGACCATGTCGCCCCGGGCATGCGCGCCTACGACGATGAGATCTTCGGCCCGGTGCTGAGCGTGGCCCGGGCGCAGACCTTCGAGGCCGCCGTGGAACTGGTCAACTCCAGCCCGTACGGCAACGGCACCGCGGTGTTCACCAATGACGGCGGCGCGGCGCGCCGGTTCGTCTCCGAGATCCAGGTCGGCATGGTCGGGGTCAACGTCCCGATCCCGGTGCCGATGGCGTTCTACTCCTTCGGCGGCTGGAAGTCCTCGCTGTTCGGCGACACTCACGTGCACGGCACCGAAGGCGTGCACTTTTATACCCGGGGCAAGGTGGTCACCTCGCGCTGGCCCGACCCGAGCCACGGCGGCGTCAGCCTCGGTTTCCCGGTGAGCACCTAGGCCCAGCTACGGATTGGCGCCCGGAGCACCTGACCCGGCGGGCGCCGGGAGCGGCGGCGCCGGGGGCGCCGGCGTGGACAGGCCCGGCGTTCCCGGGCTGGCCGCCGGCGTGGGCGCGGCCAGCTGCATCGAGGCCACGATGACGCCGACGTTGGCGATGCCCAGGTTGCCGGGCACGGTCACGTAGAGTACGGCCGGCGGCTGGCCGGCGCCCCGGTCCACCACGACGACCGCACCGAGCTGGCTCGTCCAGGGCAGGCCCTGGCTGGCCGCGGTCTGGTAGGTCATGCCGAACTCGACGATCCAGCCCGGGTGCCCGCCGACCTGGAGCGGGTTGTTCTCCACGGTGGACCGGACGTGCGGCAGCCCGTTGAAGTACACCGGGTCGAACGCGCCCACCAGGTTCATGGCCGTCTGCGGCAGGTCGGCGACGCCGGTGTAGGCGTACTGCTGGCCGAGCAGGCCGGAGCAGGCGCTGGCGTACCACGGGGCGCCGCCCGCGGCCGGGACCGTGCCCGCCACCGCGTTTTCCCCGGCTGACCAGGTGAACACCGAGGCGTTCATGGTGCCTGGGCAGCCGGGCTGCCAGGGCGCGCCCAGCAGCGCGTACGACAGCCCGGAGGTGGCGTCGGAGACCGGGGTACCGGTGGTGGCGGTGGTCGACGGGATGCCGGTGGCCGACGGTGACGGCGCGGCGCGGTGCGTCGCCGGACGCCGGGTGGCGGCAGCGGCCGGGGTGGGGAGCGGGGCCGGGGACGACCCGAACACGCCGACCAGCACCCCGGTGATGAGCATGGCCAGGGCGGCGCCCAGCGCCACCACCCACATCAGCCTGACGCGGTTGCGCCGCAGCATGCCCCCGTAACCGGCCCGCTCCACCAGCGGCAGGCTGTCCTCACGGACCGGGGCGCTGCGCCGCCAGCCCAGCCGGGCCAAGGCGCCCGGGCCGCGGGCCGCGTGGCCGGGGGAGGCCAGGGCGGCGGCCGGCGGCGTGCCGTCCAGCACCTGGGTGATGTTCTGCCCCGGGCGTGCCACTGGCGTACCCGGGCGCGAGGCGACGGTGGTGCCGGGTGCCTGATGGGCTGGGATGCTGTCGAACCACTGGGTCAGCGAGACCTCATCCTCGGCTGCACCGGACGCCGGGAAATCGCGCAGGTCGGCTGCGATGCCGGTGGCGGGAGCGGGCGCCCGTGCGGCCTGCCGCTCCGGGCGGGCGGGGCCAGGCACCCGGGCCAGGGGAGCGGTGTGACCCGTCCACTGAGCCCCATCCCACCAGCGGAGCAGCGTCCCGGTCTGGGCGGGGTCGTCGTACCAGCCGGGGGGCGGCATTTCCATGCGAGCTACACCTTCCCCGAGGTCAAGCCACCTACCCGGCCCAAGGTCATGCGTACATACCCCTCCCAAGGTCAAAAAGATTAGCGGAAATGACGCCCCGGCCGCTGGCGGAGCGGACAAATGCTGCCCAATCAGGCGTTCGCACCCCCCGGCGCGGGGCCTCAGTTCCCGTCCGGGCCGGCCAGCACGCCCGGCGGCGGCACCGGCGAGGACTGTGCGGTGGTGTCGGTGACCGGCCGGGCCCCGGCCACGAACCGCGTCAGGTCCTCGCCGTCCAGCACCCGGGCCGGGAACGGGTCCGCCGCCGCCCGCCGCCGGACCTGCGCCCCGGGCAGTTCACGGGCGCTGCCGGCCAGCACCAGGTTGCCGAACCGGCGCCGCCGCAGGACGCCGGGCTCGGCGATCAGCAGCCCGTGCGCGAACACGTGGTTCACGGTCGCAACCTGCTGTTTCGCATAACCCAGCGGCGGCCCGTCCGCCACGTTCTGGAGGTAGAGACCGTCAGGGCGCAACGCTCGCGCGGCCAGCTGGGCGCTTTCCACGGTGGTCAGATGCGGAGGGGTGCGGGCCCCGGCGAACACGTCGCTGATCACCACGTCGAAACGTCCCGGCGCGACCGAGCCCAGCACCTCGCGCGCGTCCCCGATGCGGACCCGGATCCGGCCGCGCGCCCGGCCGAGCGGCAGGTGCTCGCGCACCAGGTCCATCAGGGCGGCGTCGGTCTCCGCGACCAGCTGGCTGGACCCGGGCCGGGTCGCGGCCACATACCGGGGCAAAGTCAGTGCGCCGCCGCCCAGGTGCAGTACGCGCAGCGGCGCCCCCGGCGGCGCGGCCACGTCCAGCAGGTGCGCGATCCGCTGGACGTACTCGAACTCCAGATAGGTCGGGTCGGTCAGGTCGACCTGCGACTGCGGCGCGTCGCCCAGGTAGAGCAGCCACGAGCCCGGGCGGTCCAGATCGGGCACCAGCTCGGCCAGGCCGCCGTCCACCTCCCGGTGCACGGCCGTCCGGCCGCGGCCGCTCACACCGCCGCGAACGCGTCCTCCAGGATCGACAGGCCCTCTTCCAGCAGTGCGTCCCCGATGACCAGCGGCGGCAGGAACCGCAGTACGTTGCCGAACGTGCCGCAGGTCAGCACGACCAGCCCCGCCTGGTGGCAGGCCCTGGCCACCGCGCCCGCGGTCGCGGGATCCGGCTTGATCCCACCCGGCTGGACGATCTCGACCGCGATCATCGCACCGCGGCCCCGGACCTCGCCGATGTGCGGGCTGGCCTCGGCCAGCTTGGCCAGTCGCGGCAGCATGATGTCGCCGATGTGCCGGGCCCGGCCCGCCAGGTCGTCAGCCGCCATCGCCTCGATCGCGCCGAGTGCGGCCGCGCAGGCCACCGGGTTGCCGCCGTAGGTGCCGCCCAGGCCGCCGACGTGCACCGAGTCCATCATCTCGGCCCGGCCGGTGACCCCGGCCAGCGGCAGGCCGTCCGCGATCCCCTTGGCCGTGGTGATCAGGTCCGGGACGACCCCTTCGTGCTCACACGCGAACCAGTCGCCGGTCCGGCAGAACCCGGTCTGGATCTCGTCGGCGATCAGCACGATGCCGTAACTGCGGCAGAACTCGGCCAGCCCGGCCAGGAACCCGGGGGGCGGCACGATGAACCCGCCTTCGCCCTGGATCGGCTCAATGATCACTGCCGCGACGTTCTCCTCGCCCACCTGGGTGTGGATCAGGCCCTTGATGACGTCCAGCGCCTCGTCCCGGCAGGCCGCCGGGCCGCCCGGCCAGCGCAGCGGGTAGGCCATCGGCGCCCGGTAGACCTCCCCCGCGAACGGCCCGAAACCCTGCTTGTAGGGCATGTTCTTCGCGGTCAGGGCCATGGTGAGGTTGGTCCGGCCGTGGTAGGCGTGGTCGAAGGCCACCACCGCGTCGCGTCCGGTCGCGTGCCGGGCGATCTTGATCGCGTTCTCCACCGCCTCCGCGCCCGAGTTGAGCAGCACGGACCGCTTCTCGTGGTCGCCGGGGGTCCGCCGGGCCAGCTCCTCACAGACCTCGACGTACTGTTCGTACGGCGTGACCATGAAGCAGGTGTGGGTGAACTGGGCTACCTGCTTACGGACCCGGTCCACCACCCGGGGTGCGGCGTTGCCGGCCGACACCACCGCGATGCCCGAGCCGAAGTCGATCAGCGAGTTGCCGTCGGCGTCGACCAGCACGCCGCCGCCGGCCGCGGTGACGAACACGGGGAGCACGTGGCTGACCGCCCGGGCCACGCTGCGCTGCCGGCGCTCGAGGAGTTCGCGCGAGGCCGGGCCGGGGATTTCGGTGACAAGCTGGCGTTCCTGCGGCAGCCCGGGGCCGCCGACGGGTACAGACGCGTTCATGCTGCCGACCCTACGCCTGACCGGCCGTGCGTCCCACCCGTGCGGTGCCCGTTTAAGGTGGTCGGCAGCCCGCCCGCACCAGCCCCATCAGAAGGAGTAGTGACCGGTGCCTGATCCCGACCAGAGCGACCGGCAGCGACGTGGTGTCATGTTCGGCGGCGTGTTCAGCCGGGGTGAGGTCGCCGCCGGCGACCTGGCCTGGCTGCGCGCCATGCTGGACACCGAGGCCGCGCTGGCCCGGGCGGCCGAGCGGGCCGGGCTCGTGCCCGCCGGCGCCGGGCGGGCGGTGACCGCGGCCGCTGTCCCGGAGAACTTCGACCTGGCTGAGCTGGGGGCGCTGGCCGCGCGCACCGGCAACCCGGTCCCGGCTCTGAGCCGGGCCCTGGCCCGCCAGGTCCCGGGCCCGGCCGCGAGCGCGGTGCACTACGGGGCGACCAGCCAGGACATCGTGGACACGGCGGCCATGCTGCTGGCCCGGCAGGGGCTGGACGTGATCGGCGCCGATCTGGCCGCCGCGGCCACGGCCACCGCTCGGCTGGCCGATGACCACCGGTCCACGATCATGATCGG
>DASWVA010000548.1:0-1778 GCA_036401415.1 Streptosporangiaceae bacterium | reverse complement strand
GGGCCCGTACCAGACCGGGATCCGGTGGCCCCACCACAGCTGGCGGCTGATGCACCAGTCGTGCATGTCATCGACCCAGGAGAAGTAGCGGGCCTGCATCTCGGGCGGGTGCAGCCCGACCCGGCCGTCACGCACGGCGTCACCGGCCGCCTGAGCCAGTGGCGCGACCCGGACGAACCACTGCAGGGACAACCGGGGCTCCACGGTCGTGCCGCAGCGCTGGCAGTGCCCGACCGCGTGCACGTACGGGCGGACCTCGCGCACGATCCGGCCCTGCTCGCGCAGGGCGTCGACCACCGCGGGGCGGGCTTCGAACCGGTCCAGGCCCTGGAAAGGTCCGTGCGCGGTGACCACGCCGCGCTCGTCCAGGATGGTCAGGCTGGGCAGGTCGTGGCGGCGGCCGATCTCAAAGTCGTTGGGGTCATGGGCCGGGGTGACCTTGACCGCGCCGGTGCCGAAGGCCGGGTCGACGTGCTCGTCGGCGATAATCGGAATGTGGCGCCCGGTCAGGGGGAGCTCGACGGTCCTGCCGACCAGGTGCCGGTAGCGCTCGTCGTCCGGGTGGACCGCGACCGCGGTGTCGCCGAGCATGGTCTCGGCGCGGGTCGTCGCGACGACGATCGAATCGTCCCCGTCGCCGTAGCGGATGGAGACCAGCTCGCCGTCGTCGTCGCTGTGGTCGACCTCGATGTCCGACAGCGCGGTCAGGCAGCGCGGGCACCAGTTGATGATCCGCTCGGCCCGGTAGATCAGGCCGTCGTCGAACAGCCGCTTGAAGATGGTCTGCACGGCCCGGGACAGGCCCTCGTCCATGGTGAACCGCTCGCGGCTCCAGTCCACGCTGTCGCCCAGCCGGCGCATCTGACCGAGGATCTTGCCGCCGGACTCGGCCTTCCACTGCCAGACCCGCTCGACGAACCGCTCGCGGCCCAGGTCGTGCCGGCTCAGGCCCTCCCTGGCCAGTTCCCGCTCGACCACGTTCTGGGTGGCGATACCCGCGTGGTCCATGCCGGGCAGCCACAGCGCGGTGTAGCCCTGCATGCGGCGGCGCCGCACGATGGTGTCGATGATCGTGTGGTCCAGCGCGTGGCCGATGTGCAGGACACCAGTGACGTTCGGCGGCGGGATCACGATCGAGAACGTGGGGGCGTCGCGCCCGGGGTCGGCGGTGAAGTAGCCGGCCTTCTCCCACAGGGCGTAACGCGGGCCCTCCACCTCGCCGGGGCTGTACTGCGGGGGAAGCTGAGCGTTGTCGGTCACGAGACTGGAGTCTATTGACTGCGGACCAGCGGTCGGGACCTCGTTATCGCTGTACTACACGCATTTGTGATG
Organism: Streptosporangiaceae bacterium; assembly: GCA_036401415.1. Classification (GTDB taxonomy): domain Bacteria; phylum Actinomycetota; class Actinomycetes; order Streptosporangiales; family Streptosporangiaceae; genus Bog-532. The sequence continues at coordinate 446 of DASWVA010000548.1, read as the reverse complement.
CTCCTGCGCGCTCAGGCGCTCTTCTCGCGGGGGGGACGGCGATTACTGACGCCGCGGGGGACGAGGGTGGGGTTGACGTGCTCGAGGACGGCCTCGCGGGTGATGACCACGCGCTCCACGTCCTTGCGGCTGGGCACCTCGTACATCACCGACATCAGGACCTCTTCCAGGATCGCGCGCAGCCCGCGCGCCCCGGTGCCCCGCAGGTTGGCCTGGTCGGCGATGGCGTCGAGCGCGTCCGGGGTGAACTCCAGGTCCACGCCGTCCAGCTCGAACAGCCGCTTGTACTGCTTGACCAGCGCGTTGCGCGGCTCGGTGAGGATCGAAATCAGCGCCTCACGGTCCAGGTTGTGCACGCTGGTGATGACCGGCAGCCGGCCGACGAATTCGGGGATCATGCCGAACTTGAGCAGGTCCTCCGGCATGACCTCGGCGAACGAATCCTC
>DASWVA010000547.1:0-2029 GCA_036401415.1 Streptosporangiaceae bacterium | reverse complement strand
GCCATCACCGGCGGGGTGGCCGGGAACGTCATCCCGGACCGCTGCGTGGTCACGGTGAACTACCGGTTCGCGCCGGACCGGGACGCCGCCGGGGCCGAACGGCACCTGCGCGAGGTGTTCGGCCGGTGGGATGTGGCCATCGTGGATGCTGCCCCGAGCGCGCGGCCCGGGCTCAGCGACGGGCCGGCCACCTTGTTCGCGGCCGCGGTCGGCGGGGCGCCGCGGGCCAAGCTGGGCTGGACCGACGTGGCCCGGTTCGCGGAGCTGGGTATTCCAGCCGTCAACTACGGGCCGGGCATCTCCGAGCTCTCGCACACTCCGGATGAGTACGTGGAGATTCCCAGAATCGGCGACTGCGAGGCCCGGCTGCGCCGCTGGCTCAGCGCGCCCTGACCGGCCCGGGACCTTGAAAAGCGCGGGACCCTGAGAGGCGCGGAGACCCCAGGCAGCAGGGAACCCGCTGACCCTGAGGTCAGCGGGTTCCCGGCGGGCAGGTTACTTGGGGGGGCCGTCGACCAGCTTCACCGAAGCGGTCTGCGAACCGCCGGACGACTTCTGGTAGGTGATCTTGATCGTCTGGCCCGGCTTGTAGCCGGTCATGATGTGGGTCAGCGCGTTCTCAGTGGTCACCGCCTGGCCGTTGACCCCGGTGATCACGTCGCCCGCCTGCAACCCGGACTGCACGGCCGGGGTGTTCGGGATGACGGTGCAGATCAGCGCGCCGGACGAAGCGGTCGATCCGGAGCCGTTGCCGACCCCACCGGTTCCGCCGGAGCCCGGGCCGGTGCCGCTTCCCGTGCCGCCGAACCCGCCACTGCTGGTGGTACAGCCCACCGTCGGGTCGCTCACCTGAACCCCGATGAAGGCCGGCAGGCCGATGTGCACGGTGCTGCTGGCCTTGTTGTCCGCGATCTGGCGCGCGATGGACAGCGCGGTGTTGATCGGGATGGCGTACCCCATGACCGAGCCGCTCGACGAGGGCGAGCTGGAACTGCTGGCTGCGGTGTCCATGCCGACGACCTTGCCGGCCGCGTTGGCCAGCGGGCCACCGGAGTCGCCGGCCTGGATCTGCGCGCTGGTCTGCAGCATGCCGTGCAGAGTCTCGGTCGTGTTGCTGCCCTCGTCCCCGGCCATGATGGTCTTGTCGGCGGCGTTGATGATGCCCGGGGCGACCGTGGGCGTGCCCCCCGTGCCGCCCGCGTTACCGATGGCCAGCACCGCCTGGCCCAGGGCGACCTGCGTGGAGTTTCCGACCTTGACCGTGTTGAGGTGGGAGGCGTTCTGCAGCCGGAGCAGGGCCACGTCGTTGGTCGCGTCGTACCCGACCACCTTGGCCGTGTACTGCTTGCCCGTGGTGACCAGCGTGACCTTGATGGCGGTGGCGCCGTTGATCACGTGGTTGTTGGTCAGCACCAGGCCATCGCTGCTGAGCACCATGCCGGTGCCCTCGGCCGTCTCGGCCTGGTAGTTGAGCGTCGAGGTGATGTCCACCACCCCCGGCTCAACCTTGGCCGCCACCGCAGCGTCGTTCAGGCTGGCGTTGGTACTGCCGTTGCCGTTGCTGTTGCTCCCCGGGTTCGGCACGTCGCCGGAGGCAACCCCGGTCGGGTTCTGGTTGTTGTCCAGGGCCACCGCCGAGCCCGCGCCCGCCGCGGCGGCCAGCACGGCCACTCCGACCAGGATGGCCAGGCCACGGCGCCGTCGCCGCGGTGGCTCACCGAAGCCGCCGGACGGGCTGCCCCAGCCGCCGTAGCCGCCGCCACCATCGCCGCCGGGCGGGGTCCCGTACCCGCCGTACTGCCCGTACCCGCCGTACTGCCCGTAGCCCGGCTGCCCGTAGCCCGGCTGCCCGTAGCCCGGCTGCCCGTAGCCAGGCTGCCCGTAGCCCGGCTGGCCCGGCTGCCCGTAGCGAGCGGGCGGAAGCTCCTGCCCGTACCCGGGCCCCGGCTCCACCGGGTTCTGGTGCTCGGGAGCGGGACCGTCGCCGCCCCGGCCGAAAGCCACGGTGTCCCCGGGCCCGGCATCGCCG
>DASWVA010000546.1:0-5220 GCA_036401415.1 Streptosporangiaceae bacterium | reverse complement strand
CCACGGCGCCCAGCTCTCGTAGTCGGCCTGGGCGGCCTCGTCGGTGTGCCCGCCGTCGATGAAGACCATCCCGAGCAGAGCCCGCCAGAACCGGGCCACCTGCGGGGACCGGCCCACGATGGCCACCACCTCGTCCTCCAGTCCGGCCGCGGCGATCGTCGCCCGGAACAGCGGCAGCGTGTCGATCCGGCCGGTGCCCGGCTCGGCCACCGAGGCATCGTGGTACGCCCAGCCCGTCTGGTGCTCCTCGGATCCGCGGTGGTGATCGACGGTGAAGACCGTCTGGTCGTAGGCCCGGGCGGCGGCGGCCAGGTAGATGGTGGACTTGCCGCAGTAGGTGCCGATCTCCATGATCGGGCCGACCGGGGCGTAGGCGGCCGCGGTCTCGTACAGGGCCAGCCCCTCCTGCGGCGGCATGAAGCCTTTGGCCGCCTCGGCCGCGCGGAGCAGCGCCGGGTCCATTCCGGTGGGGGTCGCGGTCTGGTCCATCACCGGTGCCGCCGGGCCCGTCGCGCTGCGGGGCAGCGCGGAGAGCCGCGACAGGGCCTCCTTCAGCACTTCGGGTCGCTTGCAGAACGTGAACCGGACCTGGGTCCGGCCCGCCGCGCGGTCGTCGTAGAACACCGCGCTGGGGATGGCCACCACCCCGGCCCGTTCCGGCAGCCGGGCGCAGAACTCGATCCCGTCGGTCTCGCCCAGCGGGGCGATGTCGGTGGTGACGAAGTAGGTGCCGTCGGAGGGGTAGACGTCGAACCCGAGCTCGGCCAGGCCGCTGCTGAGCAGGTCCCGCTTCATCCGCAGGTCGTCCCGCAGCCCGGTGAAGTAGGCGTCGGGCTGGCCCAGCGCCTCGGCGATCGCGTACTGCAGCGGCCCGCCGCTGACGTAGGTCAGGAACTGCTTGGCCGCCCGGACCGCGGCCACCAGCTCCGGCTGGGCGGTGACCCAGCCGATCTTCCATCCGGTGAACGAGAACGTCTTGCCGCCCGAGCTGATCGACACCGTCCGCTCCGCCATGCCGGGCAGCGTGGCCAGGGGCACGTGCTCGCCGGTGTAGACCAGGTGCTCATAGACCTCGTCGGTGACCACCAGCAGGTCGTGGGTGACCGCGATCCGGGCGATGGCGGTCAGCTCCTCCCGGGTGAACACGGCCCCGGTCGGGTTGTGCGGGGAGTTCACCAGGATGGCCCGGGTCCGCGGGGTGACCGCGGCGGCCAGCGCGGCCAGGTCCGGCCGGAAGCCCGGCGGCCGCAGGGTGACCGGCACCCGGACGCCGCCGGCCATCGCGATCGACGCCGCGTAGGAGTCGTAGTAGGGCTCGAACGCGATGACCTCATCGCCCGGCTCGACCAGGGCCAGCATGGCCGCGGCGATGGCCTCGGTCGCGCCCGCGGTGACCAGGACCTCGGTGTCCGGGTCGTACTCCAGCCCGTAGAACCGGCGCTGGTGGTCCACGATGGCCCGGCGCAGCTCGGGGACGCCGGGACCGGGCGGGTACTGGTTGCCCCGGCCCGCCAGGATCGCGTCGGCGGCGGCCCGGGCCACCGCCGGCGGCCCGTCGGTGTCCGGGAACCCCTGGCCCAGGTTGACCGAGCCGGTCCGCACCGCCAGGGCGGACATCTCGGCGAAGATCGTGGTGCCCATGCCGGTGAGGCGCTGGCTCAGCAGTGGCCGTTTCACATCGCCATGACATCATGCCGCGGCCTGGGCCGTGTCCCGCGCCGCGTTCTAAGCTGGGCGGCATGCGAGTCGCGCTCTGCCAGATCCCGGTCAGCTCCCAGCCCGCGGTCAACCTGGACCGGGTCCGGGCCGCCCTGGCCGAAGCGGCCGCCGGCCACGCCGACCTGGCCGTGTTCCCGGAGGCCACCCAGATCCGGTTCGGCTGTGACCCGCGGCCGGTGGCGGCGCCGGTGGACGGGGGCCCGGGCTCGTTCGGGGCCGGCCTGGCCGCGGCGGCCGCGGACGCGGGGATAGCGCTGGTCGCGGGCCTGTTCACCCCGGCGCCGGACGGCCGCGTGTACAACACCGCGGTGGCGTTCGGCCCACGCGGGGAACTCGTCGCCGCCTACCGCAAGCTGCACCTGTTCGACGCCTTCGGCCAGCAGGAGTCGGCCCTGGTCGCCCCGGGCGCGGATGTCGTGGTGGTCAAGCTGGCCGGGCTCAGCGTGGGCCTGCAGATCTGCTACGACCTGCGCTTTCCTGAGCTGACCCGCGCGCTGGCCGGCCGGGGTGCCGACCTGGTGGTGATGCCCGCGGCCTGGGGCGCCGGCCTGTCCAAGGAGGAGCAGTGGGTCACGCTGACCCGCGCCCGGGCCATCGAGAACACGGTCTGGGTGGCCGCGGCGGGCCAGGTGCCCGACCCGGACGAACCGCCGACCGGCGCGCCCACCGGCATCGGGCGCAGCCTGCTCGTCGACCCCATGGGCACGGTCCGGATCGACCTGGGCCCCTACCCGGGCGTGGCCGTGGCCGAGGTGGACACCGATTTCACCACCCGGGTCCGGACGTCGATCCCGAGCCTGGACCACCGGCGCCCGGAGGTGCTCGGCTGACCGGGCCGGTCCCGGGAACAGTCATTGGAACGTCGCGGCGCGGACGGCCCCGGCCTGCGGGCCCGTCCCGGCCAGACACGTTCCGTCCGGGGCCCAGATCCCGGACCGCCCGGCGGTCTCGGGATAACCGCCGCCGGTGGGCCCGGCGAAGCTGGCCACCGCGACCCACAGCCGGTGCCCGGTGGCGATGCGGCGGGCCCGCTCGTGCTGCAGGTCCGCCTCGCCGGGCCCCTTGACCGTGCCGGCCAGGTAGGCGTTGGCCCCCAGCGCGGCGGTGCCGGCGGCGTGCCGGGCCACCCCGGTGTCCTTGCACACGGCCAGGCCGAGCCGCCAGCCGTCGACGGTGATCGTCGCGGGTGCGGGCCCGGGGGTGAACCGCACCGCCTCCTCCTCACCCAGCCACATCTTGCGGTAGGCCACCGTGGCCCCCGCGGCTCCGATGGCCAGCACCGCGATGTACACCTCGCCCCCGGGGCCGGGCACCGGCGCACCCGCCAGGGCCACCGTCCCGGTCTCAGCGCAGGCCCGGGTGAGCGGCCCGAGCCGGGCGTCACCGGGGCGGACGGGCTCCGCATCGAGCTCGTATCCGGTCAGCGACAGCTCGGGGAACACCACCACCCGGGCTCCGGCGGCGCGGACGGCGTCCGCGTGCGCGTGCGCGTTGGCCGCCACGTCATGGGCCACGCAGGGCGGCTGGGCCACGGCCACGGTCAGGGATCTGGGCACGGCAGGACTCAGTTCACGGGAGGCGTCAGTTGCGGATGGGGGAACGCCAGATGGTGGGGGTCTCACCGGTGGAAGTGGCGCTGAAACCGACGCCGGTGAGGGTGCTGCCGGACGCGGCCAGCGCGGTGATCTCCTGGATGCCCTGCCCGCCCAGGCCGGTGACCGAGGGCGAATTGACTTCCCAGCTCGCCCCGCCGGTGGAGGTCCAGATCGCCACGTCCTGCCCGCCCTGGGCACCGAACGTCCCGACCGCGGTAAAACCACCGCCGGTCGCGGCCACCGAATCCACCGCCGCGGCACCGCGGGGCGACGGCAGCGATGATTCCTGCCAGGTAATGCCACCGTCCTTCGACACCGCGGCGAACGGGGTGCTCAGGCCGGAGCTGGTGGTGGCGCGGCCCACGGCCACCAGCGCGTGACCGCTGGCCGTGACCTGGGTGAGCTCGGCGCTGGCGGCCGGCGGCGGCACGGCCAGGGTCACCGCCTGCCAGGTCCGGCCGTCGACCGAGGTCCAGGCGGCCGGGTGGGTACCGGCCGAGCCGACCGCGGCGAACCCGCCGTGGGCGGCGACCGCCGTGACGGCCAGCATCTGCCGGCTCGCGCCGGCCTGGTCGAGCGCACCCGCGGCAGCGTCGCCGGCCCGCTGCCAGCCGGTCAGCCCGGCCGACCACCAGGCCGCGGCGACCGTGTGCCCGCCGCTGACCTGCCGGCCGACGACGACGTAGCCGGCCGGCCCGGCGGCAACCGCGGTCGTGAACAGGCCCGGGCCGGCGAACGGGGCCGCCCCGTCGGCCGCCTGCCAGCTGCGGCCGTCGGCCGAGGTGACCACCACCGGATGCTGGGGCGCCGCGGACTGCACGCCGCCGACCGCGACCCAGCCCCGGTCACCTTCGGCCACACCGGACAGCTCCTGCAGGCCCGGCCGGTTCAGCACCGCGGCGGTGGCCCCGGCGCCCCGTGACCAGGTGGTGCCCGCGTCGGCCGAGAACCAGGTGGCCGGGAACCCGTTGGCGCTGCCCACCGCGACCTGGCTGCTGCCGCTGGCCGCGATGGCGGCCAGGCTGAGCTCGGCTTCGGACGCGCCGGGGATGGCGGACACGCTGACCGGGGTGCTCCGGCCCGCGCGGTCGACGGTCAGCAGCGGCTGCTGGCCGACCTGGCCGGCCGAGCTGCCCGCCGCCACCACCGCGCCCCCGCTCGTGGTGGCCAGGCCCGTGATCGTCCCGCCTGTGGTGCTGGACAGGGTGCCCGCCGCCTGCCAGGAGGCGCCGCTGGCGCTGGTGAACGCGAGCACCGCCGGGCCGCTGACCGCCGAGACCACCGCACCTGACGGGCCGCCGCTGACGTTCTGCACGGTCAGGCCGGCCCCGCCCGGTCCGCCGATCGTCGCCCCGAAGGCCCAGTTCTGCCCGTCCGGCGAGGTGAAGACCACGGCGTCGGCCTGACCGTGCGCCTGGCCCGGACGGACGGCCACCAGCGTGCCGCCCGCGGCGGCCAGCCCGGCCACCGGGCCGGTGACCCCGTGACCACCCGGCACCGGCACCGGTGACCAGCTGGCCCCGCCGTTGGTGCTGCGCCACAGTCCCCCGCCGCCCATGGACGGGCCGGCCGCGCCGCTGGCTGTGAGCGGCCCGGTCGCGATGACCGTGGTCCGGCCGGTCACGGCGACGGCGGTGACCGGCCCCGCCGGGCCGCCGGCGGGCGCGGCCAGCCGCAGCTGGGCCGGGCCGAGACGCCGCCAGCTGATCCCGTCGGACGAGGTCCAGAGCACCGGGCCGCCCGCGGCGGTGCGGCCCGCCGCGAGGAAGCCGGTGGCCGTCCGGCGCAGCACGGTCACCTGGTCACCGGCCTGGACCGGGGTGATCCCCCGGACCGACCGCAACGTCCAGGACGTGCCGGCGCCGCTGGTCCATACGCTCTGCGGCCCGATCGCCGCCCACCGGCC
>DASWVA010000545.1:0-2504 GCA_036401415.1 Streptosporangiaceae bacterium | reverse complement strand
CGGCACCGGGGCACTCGCCGCGTGCGGTGAGGCGCCCGCGGGTAGGCGGCCTCGTCGCTGCGTGACATCGACGCCTAGCCGTCCAGGCGCTGATTATCGACAAACCGACTCACCACTGGGTCACCGACGTCGCCGGCGGCCAGTCGAGCCGTACGCCGCCGAACGAACCGGGCACGTGGTCATCGAGGATCTGGACCGATCACGGCGTCGGCGCGCCCGGCCCGGAAAACCAGGAAGCGCATGGCGACGTACATCCAGACGGCTTCGCAGGCCCCGGCGGCGAGGCGGGCGAGCTGGTACTGCAGGCCGAGAGCGGCCAGACCCGAGCCGACGCCCAGGATGAACGCCAGGTAGTTGACCACGGCCGCGGCGGCGTAGACGGCCAGCTGCCGTCCGATCAGCCCGTGGGAGCGGAAGTTCAGCGTGCGGTTGAGCAGGTAGCTAAGGCCGGACGCGGTGCCGTAGGACACGGTGATGCTGACCGGCACCGTCCAGTGTGCTTCACCGTGGAGGATGGTGAGCAGGGTCAGGTCGAGAGCAAACGTGCCGCCGTTGATGACGGCGTATCCGACCAGGCTGGGCGCGAGGATCCTGGACAAGCCGAACGGAAGGTTGCGGACGGCCGCGACGGTCACCGCGGTGAACCACGGCGGCCCCGTCCATGACATGGACTTCAGCTTCGCCGCTGTGGGCGGCCAGCGGCCGTCACCAAGGCGACGACGGGGGAAACGGGCGCTGAGGTCTTGGTCAGTCTGGCTCAGGTTACCGGTCCGGCTCGCCGATGCGTGGCTCGGTTGAGGCCGCACGGAAGAGTGTCGTCTGCATCGCCCGGCCAAACAGCGGGCTGACCGCGGCCAGCTTCAGCCTGCGCCCGGCAGGCAAGGTCGCCCGCAGGGCCCGGGGTGGGCGGGTGACGGGGGCCGTCTCGATCACTCGCAGGCCGAGGCGTTCCAGCGTGGACGGGTCGTCGCAGGCCCACTGCCACTTTGCGATCCCCCGCCGGGCCGCCATCCGGTGCTCCCGGTCCATCATCTGCTGCGAGTAGGTGTCAATGGCGATCAGCGCAGCCGGAAATTGCTCCGCAACGCTGGCCAGTGTCCGCACGACGTCCGCTTCGGCCAGGTAGACGAGTACGCCGTCGGACACGAAGAAGTACGGCGCGGGCATTTCCCGCACGGTCGCCCGCCAGCCGTCGTCCGTGACGGACCCCGCCACCATCCGTCGCCGCTCAGTGTCGGTGAAAAACCTCCGCCGCAGTGCGATGGCGTCCGGCAGGTCGAGGTCGATCCAGTGCACCGTCCCGTTGTCGACGCGTTCGAACCGCGTGTTCAGCCCGGTGCCCAGTTCGGCCACCGTCCCGCCTGGATGAGCGGCCAGGAAATCCCGTACCCACATATCGAAGATCGAGGTGCGGAGCACTGTCGTCCAGCCGCCCGCGCGGCGGTACCTGGTCCAGTCGAAATCCACTGATTCAAGGATTTCGGCCGCCTTGGAGTCCCGCAGTAGCGGCCGCCGTTTCCTGGTTTCTCCGGCTCGCCCCACCAGCGGGAGGAACAGCGTCTCCTGAACCTGCCCCAGCTCAACCCGATTATCGTCCGCGGTCATCGATACTCTCCTGTCGTCCGGCGCGGGGCATCGTACGACGCCCGCGCGCCGGCCCGACAGAAGTTTTTCTGGTGGTCTAACGTCCCAGCAGCACCGTCCTTTCCCTGTGCGCGCAGTCCCCACCCGAGAGGATCCGCGCTGGGCCAGTGGACGGCGGGGCCGCTCCCAGCAAGACGAAGGGAGTGACCCCGCCGCCCTTCTTTCAGAGGGTGACCGTGAGGCTCAGCAGCCCGAAGCCGCCGGAGCCGGTGCGGCCGCCGGTCAGGTGAGCGCCACCCAGGGCCCGGTGATGCCCACTGCACCGGTGGTTGCCGTAGCGGTGGTGGCTGGCCAGCGTGTACTGGTTGCCGTGTCCGCAGCGGTGCCCCAGGAGCCCGGGCTGGGTGTGGTGCCCGTGGTGGCGCAGTGACTGAGGCTGAGCAGGTGCCGGTGCCCGCAGTGGCCGTGCCGCCGGTGCCCGCGGTGGTGGCAGTGGCGGGCGTGGTGGTGTCGCGGGTGGTGTCCAGTGGTCCCGGTCCCGGTGGTGCCGGTCCCGGTGGTGCCAGTGCCGGTGCCGGTCGTGGTCCCGGTGCCGGGGCAGGGGTACCAGCAGTGGTGCGGGCCGTGGTGCCAGTGGCAGTAGGGCGGCCAGCCATGGTGCCCGCCGTTACCCCCGCCGCCAGTCCCGCCAGTGCCGCCGGTGCCCGTGCCTCCGGTTCCGCCCGTGCCTCCGGTTCCGCCGGTGCCCGTGCCGCCAGTTCCGGTGGTGCCGGAGCAGCTGGCCAGCACGCAGCCGGTGACGGTGATGCCGCCACTGCCGCCGCCTGGCCCGCTGCCCGGGCAGGCCGCCAGCACGCACAGCCCGATCCCGATCCCGCCGCCACCGCCAGTGCCGGTGCCGGCCGTCCCGGTCCCGGTCC
>DASWVA010000544.1:0-4042 GCA_036401415.1 Streptosporangiaceae bacterium | reverse complement strand
CGACTCCCCGGCCGCCCACCCGGTGCTGGCCGAAGAACTCGCCCGCACCGCCGCCATCACCGCCCTGCACACCTTCCCCAACACCGCTCTGACGGTGTCCTACCAGCCCGGCCCCGGCTGGGCCGCGCCCGTTACGGTCCGCCGTGCCGCCGGGTACATCGAGGCTCACGCCGACCAGCCCGTCACCCTGAACCAGATCGCCGACGCGGCCGGGGTGACCGGCCGGCCCCTGCGGCACGCGTTCCGCCGCTATTACGGCGCCACCCCGACGCAGTACCTGCGGCGGACCCGGCTGGAACATGCCCACACCGAACTCACCGCGGCCGACCCGGCCAGCGGCACCACCGTCACCGCGGTCGCCCACCGCTGGGGGTGGACCAGCCTCAACGGCTTCACCGCCGCCTACCAGCAGCGGTTCGGCCAGTCGCCCAGCCGTACCCTGCGCACCTGAACCACGCCGGAAGGGGAAAGGATCCGATGGCCGCCAGCGGTTTGGCTCCCTGCGCCCGGCGTCAGCGGCCGGCGCCGTGAGTGGCAGCGAGCCGCCGACTACGCGCGCGGCCTGCTGGACGACGACCACGCCGCCGCCAGCCCACTGCTCATGGGCAGTGCCGCCCGGCTGCTGGCCGCCACCGCGCTGGCCGTCTTTCCCCACGAGGTGCTGGCCAGCCCGGCGGCCGCGGACAGCCGTGACGCCCACCCTGACGCGCTGCGCCGCTTCTCGTCTCCGACCCCCGGCAGGTGACCGTCACCTCCGTCGCCTACCAGTGGGGATTTCCCAGCACCAGCCGGTTCGCCGTGTACTACCGCCACGCCTACGGCGTCACCCCCAGCCACACGCTCCGCCACCACCGACCCGCCCGGCCGGGTGGCGGCCGTACCGGAGCTGGCTAACTCAGCTGCTCGCGGATGCGGCGGCGGCCGCGGTGCAGGCGGGACATCACGGTGCCGATCGGGGTGCCCATCATCTCGGCGATCTCGCGGTAGGGGTAACCCTCGATGTCGGCCAGGTAAACGGCCGTGCGGAACTCGCCGGGCAGGTCGCGCAGGGCCCGCAGCAGGTCGGAGTCGGTGATCCGCTCCAGCGCCTCGGCCTCGGCGGACGGGGACGGCGGGGCGAGCCGGTCGGCCGACATCTGCCAGTCCTGCAGATCGCCGCCCAGGGCCTGCTGCGGCTCCCGCTTCCGCTTGCGGTAGACGTTGATGAACGTCGTGGTCAGGATGCGGTTGAGCCAGGCCCGCAGGTTGGTGCCGGTCTGGAACTGGTGGAAGGCGGCGTAGGCCTTGACCGAGGTCTCCTGGACGAGATCTTCGGCGTCGGTCGGGTTGCGGGTCATGCGCAGCGCGGCCGGGTACAGCTGGCCAAGCTGAGGCACGACATCACGCTCGAACCGCGCGCGGCTCTCCTCGGCCTCGTCACTTGTGCTCATGCTGTTCTCCGGGCTCGTCGTTGCTACCAACTAGTAGACGTTTGGGAAGACCGAAAGGCTCGCCAATGTAACGGAAGTCACATAGCCTGACCGCCTGGCGGGCGCCTCACCCTCTGGCTACCTCGGCTCGGCCATAACTGTCCAGCTGGTTTACGGCGCATCCCGCACCGGCGGAACCTAGATCCAGCCGTGGTACCACATGCGGGACAGCCAGGCGCTGTACGGGATGACCTTCCCGGCCAGGATCGGGTACAGGTACACGAAGTTCAGCAGCACGACCAGCAGGTACGCGCCCGTGACCGCCGCGCCGACGGACCGGCGGGCCGTACTGCCGCGGGTCGCCCCGATGATCAGCCCGAGGCACAGCACGATGGCCAGGATCAGGAACGGCTCGAACTCCAGCGCGTAGTAGTAGAACTTGGTCCGGGACACGAACGGGAACCAGGTCACCCAGCCGGTGAGCATGGCCAGGACCACCGCGCCGGCCCGCCAGTCGCGGTGCAGCAGCCACCAGAACAGGCAGAACACCAGGGCCGGTACTGACGCCCACCAGATCGCCGGGGTGCCGATGGCCAGCACTTCCTGGGACCACTGCGACCCGGTGGAGTGAGGCGGGCACAGGGTGTACGAGGTCGAACTCGTGTAGCACGAGTAGGCGTAGGCCACCGGCCGGGTGACGAACAGCCAGTCCCAGGGCTGTGACTCGTACGGGTGGTGGGTGCTCAGGCCCACGCCGAACTGCAGCATCTGCTTGTGGTACTCGAACAGCGAGTACAGCGCGGACAGCACCGGGGTGTGCACCCCCTGGGTCGCCGCGTAGTTCCGGTCCCAGCCCAGGGACGAGGCGAACCAGCCGCTCCACGAGGCGATGTACACCGCCAGCGGGACGATCCCGAAGCTGACCGGCAGCCACTTGGCGTCTTTGACCAGCGCGCTGACCCAGAACCGGCCGATGCCCGCGGCCCGCCGGCCGCCCACGTCCCAGGCGATGGCCAGGGCCGCGAACCCGAGGATGTACCAGGCGCCGAACTGCTTGCTGGCGCAGGCGCAGCCCAGGAAGACCCCGGCCGCCACCCGCCACCAGCCGATACCGGTGCCCGGCCCGAGGCCGCTGGTTCCCTTGGCCGCCACCGCGGCGGCCAGCCGGGCCCGGGACACGTCCCGGTCGATGACCAGGCAGCCGAACGCGGCCAGCACGAAGAACATCAGGAAGATGTCCAGCAGGCCGGTCCGGCTCATCACGAACTCCAGGCCGTCCAGGGACATCAGCAGCCCGGCGATGCAGCCGAGCAGGGTGGACCGGGTCATCCGGCGGGCGATCCGGCAGATCAGCAGGATCGACAGCGTGCCGAACACGGCGGCGGAGAACCGCCAGCCCAGGGAGTTCAGGCCGAAGAGCCATTCACCCCCGGCGATCAGCCACTTGCCCAGGGGCGGCTGGACCACGTATTCGGGCTGGTGCAGGAAGATGTTCGTGTGACCGGCCTGGATGATCGCGTTGGGATTGTTCACCCAGTGGAGCTCCACGCCGTACTTCACGAAGCTCCAGGCGTCCTTGGCGTAGTACGTCTCATCGAAGATCAGGGCGCGCGGGACCCGCAGCCGGTCGAACCTCAGGTACCCGCCGAACGCCGTCACCAGCAGCGACCCGATCCAGCCCCAGAGCCGGTCCGAGGGCATCGGCGCGGTGAGCCGGTCGCGGAGCGCCGCCGGCCGGCCCGTGGCCGCATCACCGGCCCGGCCCGCCATCTCGGTAGCCGGTGCGCCGACCTCGGCGCCGGCTTCGGTTGCCGCCATCGCTGCATATGGTACGGGATGAAAAGGCGGCGGTTGATGGGATGGAAATGGACGGCGAAGAAGCGACTCCGGGCACGCTGATCCTCGCGGCCACGCCCATCGGACGCTCCGAGGACGCGTCCGCGCGGCTGGTCGCGGCGCTGGCCACCACGGCGGTGATCGCGACCGAGGACACCCGGCGACTGCGGCGGCTGGCCGGCCGGCTCGGGGTGGAGCTGGCCGGGAACCTGGTCTCCTACTGGGAGGAAAATGAGCAGCGCCGTGGGCCGGAACTCCTCGCCCACCTGCGGGCCGGCCGGGACGTGCTGCTCGTCACCGACGCGGGCATGCCCGGGATCAGCGATCCGGGTTACCGGCTGACTTCGGCCGCCGTGACCGGGGAGATTCCGGTGACCGTGCTGCCGGGGCCGTCCGCGGTGACCGCGGCGCTGGCGGTCTCCGGGCTGCCCAGTGACCGCTTCTGCTTTGAGGGATTCCCGCCCCGGGGCCGGGGGGAGCGCGATCGCCGGTTCACCGAGCTGGCCGGCGAGCGGCGGACCATGGTGCTGTTCGAGTCACCCCGCCGGGCCGGGGCCACGCTGAAGGCACTGGCGGCCGCGTTCGGCGGCACCCGGCGTGCGGTGGTCTGCCGCGAGCTGACCAAGACGCACGAGGAGATCCGCCGTGGCACGCTCGACGAGCTGGCCGCATGGGCCACCGGCGAGGTGCGCGGCGAGATAACCGTGGTGGTGGCGGGCGCGCCCACCCGGACCACCGGGCCCGCCGACGTGAACGAGGCCGTGACCGAGGTGACGCGCCGGGTCGCCGGGGGCATG
>DASWVA010000543.1:0-4738 GCA_036401415.1 Streptosporangiaceae bacterium | reverse complement strand
GGCCTACAAGCAGAACCCGGACGCCTACCCCGGCTCGATCCGCGAAGCCTCCCAGGTCATCCGGGTCCTGCTCACCGGTACCCCGCGCAGTCCCGACCTGGCCCAGATCTCCGCCGCCCTCGGCGACGAAGAAGTGCTCCGCCGCATCCGCGCCGTCATCTAGGCGATGCCGGCCCGGGGACCCCGCAGTGGGACGTGGGGGTCCGCGCTGACCACGGACGAATTCGCCGCCCTCGCCAGCGTGGGCTTCGAACCGGTCGGGCAGGTGTTCGGCGCGGCCGTCTACAGCGCCGGATCCGACAGCAGATACACCTGCCCCGGGTCGTTCGGCCCGCTGGTGCAGACCATGGACCTGGCGCGGCACACGGCTGTCGGCCGGATGGCCACCGAGTGCGCCGAGCTTGGCGGGCACGGCGTGGTCGGTGTCCGGCTGACCCGGGGGTCGTTCCCTCTCGGGGGGCCGCAGTGCTCGGTCATCGGCACCGCCGTCCGGGCCCGGGATGCCGTGCAGCGGCCACCGGTGCCGTTCACCGCTGAGGTGTCCGGGCAGGGATTCGCCAAGCTGGTGATGGCGGGCTGGGTGCCCGCCGGGCTCGTGCTCGGTGTCTCGATCAGGTCGCGGCACGATGACCGCCAGACCAGCCGCCAGGCGCGCTGGGGCTCGGGCAACGCCGAAGTCACCGGCTGGACCGAATTGGTCAGCCAGTCCCGGCTCGACGCCCGGCGCCAGCTGGAAAATGACGTCGAGCGGCTCGGTGCCGACGGCGTGGTGATCGCCACCATGGAGATGGGGGTGCGCCAGCGGGACTGCCCGTCGGCGGTCGGCCTGAGCGACCACGTCGTCGAGACCACCCTCATCGGGACCGCCATCGCCAGGTTCGCTCGCGGCGGGCAGCGTCGTGACCGTCCGGCCCTGGCCATCATGTCGCTCGACCCGCAGCGGCGCCGAGCCGCCAGGACCCGGATGTAGACGCCTCAGGCCGGGGCAGGCCGCACACGGCCCGGCGCGGCTTGCCCGGCGGCCGCCGGGCGGGGGTGCGGGCGGTACAGGCCGGCGACGCGGAAGGCCAGGTCCAGGGACTGGCTGCGGTTGAGGCGGGGATCGCAGGCCGTCTCATAGCGGTAGCTCAGGTCGCCCTCGCCGATGTGGTGGCCGCCGCCGATGCACTCGGTGACGTCGTCGCCGGTGAACTCGATGTGGATACCGCCGGGGTGAGTGCCGAGCCCGCGATGCACCTCGAAGAACCCGGCCACCTCGTCCAGCACGTCGTCGAAGTTCCGCGTCTTGCGGCCGCCGGCCGCTTCCACGGTGTTGCCGTGCATCGGGTCGCAGACCCAGACCACCGGGGCCCGGCTGGCGGCCACCTTTTCGACCAGCGGGGGCAGCGCCCGGCGGATCCGGCCCGCGCCCATCCGGGTGGTCAGGGTGAGCCGGCCAGGCTCCTGGTCCGGGTCGAGGGCTTCGATCAGCTCGAGTACCTCGTCCGCGGTGGCGTCCGGGCCGATCTTGACGGCGATGGGATTGCGGATCCGGCGGGCGAACTCGACGTGCGCGCCCACGGGATCGCGGGTGCGCTCCCCGATCCACAGCAGGTGAGCCGACAGGCCGTAACGATGCCCGCTGCGCGCGTCGGTCCGGGTCAGGGCCCGCTCGTAGTCCAGCAGCAGGGCCTCGTGGCTGGAGTAGAACTCCACCGCGCGGAACTCCCGGGGGTCGGCCCCGCAGGCGCGCATGAACTCGATCGCCCGGTCGATCTCGTCCGCCAGCTGCTCGTAGCGCTGCCCGGCCGGACTGCCGGTCACGAAGTCCTGATTCCAGGCGTGCACCTGGCGCAGGTCGGCGTGGCCGCCGCCCGCCAGGGACCGGCACAAGTTCAGCGTGGCCGACGCGCAGTGGTACGCCTCCAGCAGCCGACCCGGGTCCGGCGTCCGGGAGGCGGCGGTGAACTCCAGGCCGTTGACCGCGTCGCCCCGGTAGACCGGAAGCTCCACGCCGTCGCGCACCTCGGTGGCCGCCGACCGCGGCTTGCCGAACTGTCCCGCCATCCGGCCGACCTTGACCACCGGCACGCTGGCCGCGTAGGTCAGCACGACCGCCATCTGCAGCAGCGTCTGGAACTTGCCCCGGACGCTGTCGGCAGTGGTGCCCGCGAAGGTCTCCGCGCAATCACCGCCCTGCAGCAGGAAGGCCTCACCGCGGGCCACCGCGGCCAGCCGGTCCCTCAGCTGATCACACTCGGTGGCCAGCACCAGCGGCGGCAGCGCTTCCAGGCCCTGGACCACCGCCTTGAGGCGATCGCGGTCGGGCCACTGCGGCTGCTGAAGCGCGGGCGGATTCACGCGGCCAGGCTACGCGGAGCGACGGTGCCGTTGGCGCCGTCCCCGTATTACCCGGCCCGTCGAGGTGACCCGTGATGACGGACGGCGAGCCCCCGGACTAGCCTCTGTCCATGCTCGCGGAGCGGATGCTGCGCGATGACGGGGCCGAAGCGCGGAATGGAGCCAGATGAAGGCATCAGCGATCGTCACCGGCGGGTCCGGGGGACTGGGCACCGCGGTGGTGGGCGACCTGCTGGCCGCGGGCTGGCGGGTGGTGGTGCCCTGGATCTCGGAAAAGGAGCTGTCCCGGCTGCCGGACGAGCCCCACCTGGAGACGGTCCGGGCCAACCTGTCCGACCCGGGCGACGCCGCCGCCGTGGTGGCCCGGGCCGCGAGTGCGCCGGACGCCCCGCTGCGGGCCGTGGTCAACCTGGTCGGCGGGTTCGGGGTCGGCGGCCGGGTTCACGAGACCCCGGTCGAGGAGTTTGAGAGCCTGGTCCGCCTCAACCTGCGCCCGCTGTACCTGACCACCCAGGCCGCGCTGCCGGAGCTGATCGCCGGCGGCGGCGGGTCGGTGGTGTGCGTATCCAGCCGGGCCGCGGTGCGCCCGTTCCCCGGCGCGGCCGGCTACGTGACCGGCAAGGCCGCGGTGATGGCCCTGGCCGACGCCCTGGCCACTGAGTACAAAAAGGACGGAGTGCGGGTCAACACGATCCTGCCCGGCGTCATCGATACCCCCGGCAACCGGGCGGCGCAGCCGGGCGCCGACTACTCCACCTGGGTCGCCCCGGCCCGGATCGCCCGGGTCATCCGCTTCCTGGTGGAAGACACCTCGGACGTGGTCTCCGGCGCGCACATCCCGGTCTACGGCGCGTCCTGAGCGTGGACAACGGCGCAGCCGACGCCGTGACGCACCGCGAGCCGGGGCCGCTGCGGCTCGGCACCCAGGCCTTCCCGCCGGGCCGGATGCTGGTCATGGCCATCGTCAACCGCACCCCGGACTCCTTCTACCGGCCCGGGCTGACCTGGGACGCGGGCGCCGCGCTGGACCGGGTGCGCACCGTGGTGGCCGAGGGGGCGGACATCGTGGATGTGGGCGGCGTGCCCGCCCGGCCCGCCGCCGACGTCACCGTGGCCGAGGAAATCCGGCGCACGGTGCCGTTCATCGAGGCCGTCCGGGACGCCTATCCCGACCTGGTCATCAGCGTCGACACCTGGCGGCACGAAGTCGGCCGGGCCGCCTGCGCCGCCGGAGCTGACCTGCTCAACGACACCTGGAGTGGCTGGGACCCGCAGCTGGCCGATGTGGCCGCCGAGTACGGGGCCGGGCTGGTCTGCTCGCACGCGGGCGGCCTGCAGCCGCGGACCAGGCTGTTCCGCGCGGCCTACGCCGACGTCATGGCCGACGTGCTGGACCGCACGCTGGACCTGGCCCAGCGGGCTGAGCGGGCCGGGGTGGACCCCAGCCGCATCCTGATTGATCCCGCGCACGACTTCGGCAAGAACACCTGGCACTCGCTGGAGATCTCGCGCCGCCTGGCTGACATGACCGCCACCGGCTGGCCGGTGCTGGTCGCCGTGTCGAACAAGGACTTCGTGGGGGAGACCCTCGGCGTACCCCTGGAGGAGCGGCTGGCCGGGACGCTGGCCGTCACCTCGGTCGCCGCCTGGCTCGGGGCCCGGGTGTTCCGGGCCCATCAGGTCGCCGAGACCCGGCAGGCGCTGGACATGGTGGGGGCGATCAAGGGAGAGCTGCGCCCCGCCCGGGTCCTCAAGGGGCTGACCTGATCACCCGGGCCGCGCTCTGCCCGGCACCGCCGCTGCTGGCCCGGGACCTGACCGGGCGCGACCCCGTGCTGCCCGAGCTCCGGGACGCCTGCGCGCAGGCCGTGACCTGGCTGACCCGGCCCGGGCCGGACGCCCCGGAGGTGGTGGTGGTGACGGGCCCGGCGGCCGAAACCGCCGAGTGGGAACCGGAGTGCCGCCCCGACCTGTCCGCCTACGCCCCCGCTCTCGGCCCCGGCGGCCGGCCCGGCCTGCCGCTGGCTCTCGGCCTGGGCGCGCTGCTGCTGGACCAGGCCGGGTACCGCGGGCGCCGGTTGCTGCGGGCGGTGTCAGGCGAAGAGCCGGGCCGCGCCTGCGCCGCGCTCGGGGCCCGGCTCGCGGCCACGGCCCCCCGGACCGCGTTGCTGGCCATGGGCGACGGCAGCGCCCGGCGCAGCACGGCCGCCCCCGGTCACCTGGACGAGCGCGCTGTCCCGTTCGACACCGGGGTGGAGCAGGCCGTCCGCCGCGGCGACCTGGCCGCGCTGGCCGGCGTTGATCCCGCGCTGGCCCGCGATCTGCTGGCCACCGGGCGGCCGGCCTGGCAGGTGCTGGCCGGTGCGCTGCCACCGGGCCGCGCGGATACGGACGTGCT
>DASWVA010000542.1:0-3684 GCA_036401415.1 Streptosporangiaceae bacterium | reverse complement strand
GTGCTGCCCATGCGGCTGGAACTGACTCCCACCCCGGACCGGCCTGCGGTGCAGGCGGCCACCTACGGCCCGGTCGCGCTGGCCGGCGGCTACGGTACCGACGCCAGCACCAGCATGCCGCGGCTCGATCCGGCCTCGCTGGCCAGCGTCACCACCGACCCGGTGACGTTCACGGCCAGGGCCGATGGCCGCGGTGTCACCCTTCGCCCCATCGCCCGCACCCAGCACGAGCACTACAGCGTCTACTGGCGGACCGACTGAGGCCAGCGCGTCAGCTGACCGGGGCGCCGGACGCCACGTAGGCCGCCCGGCCGGTGGCCCGGGCCACCATCGCCGCCCGGGCGCGGCGGGCCATGAATGGCGGCAGGTACTGGTCCAGGGCCGCCGGCGGGACGAACCGCCAGTCGTCCAGTTCTTCCTTCTGCAGCCGGATGGTGCCCGGATCGGCCAGCACGCCGCCGTCGAAGATGAAGCTCACGCTGGGCCTGGGCCGCTCGCCCTCGGGGGCGGCCCACGCCACCGCGAGCAGCGTGCCGAGGGCCAGGGTCAGGCCGAGTTCCTCCTCCACCTCACGGAAGCAGCCGGTGTGCGGCGGTTCACCGTCCTCGAGCATCCCCCCGGGCAGGTTCCAGTGGTCCCGGTAGTTCGGCTTGACCAGCAGGACCCGGGCGGACGGCCCGCCGGTGTCGGTGATCAGCGCGGCCGCTGATCCGTACAGCGTGGCGAGCGAGGCGTACCAGTTCTGTTCGTCCATCAGAGCCATGGCCCAGTTTAAGGGCGCGCCGCGGCCGCGGCGCTCAGAAGAGCGTGGCGTCCAGGGCCCGCATGGCCGGTGCCCCCTCCAGCCGCAGCAGCGCCTCCTTACGGTCCAGGCCGCCGCCGTACCCGGTCAGGCTCCCGTCGGCCCCGATCACCCGGTGGCAGGGCACGATCACCGAGATCGGATTCTGCCCGTTGGCCGCGCCCACCGCCCGGGACGCCGACCCCGGCTTGCCGAGCCGCCGGGCCTGGGTGCCGTAACTGATCGTGGTGCCGTACGGGATACGGGTCAGCTCGGCCCACACCTCCAGCTGGAAGGGTGACCCGGCCGGGGCGAGGGAGAGGTCGAACTCGCGTCGCTCACCGCCGAAGTACGCGTCCAGCTGAGCCGTCACCGCCGCCAGCGCGCCCGCGTCCCGGCGGGCCCCGGGCGGCGCCTGGGCCGCGCCGGCGTGCGGGCCGCCCAGCATGTACAGGCCGGTCACCGCGTCTTCCCGGCCGATGAGGAGGAGCGGCCCGATCGGCGATCCGACCTGCGCCCAGTAGTGCGGGGCCTGCGGATCGGAGGGCACGAACGGCCCCGGTGTCCCGGTCATGGAGTCTCCTTCTCGATGTGGGCCCACAGGTGCTGGAGGGCGTAGGAGCGCCACGGCCGCCAGCTCTGCGCCAGCCGGGAGGCCGAAGCCGGGTCGGCGTCCGCGCCGAGCGCGGCCAGCCCGTGCCGGACCCCCGCGTCCGTCGGCAGGAACGTATCGGGGTCGGACAGCCCGCGCATCCGGATGTAGCCGGCGGTCCACGGGCCGATCCCGGGTAGCGCCAGCAGCTGCCCGCTGGCCTCGTCCCGGCTCGCGCCGGGGTCCAGCCGGAGTTCCCCCGACGCCAGCGCCGCGGCCAGCCTGACCAGGGCCCGGGCCCGGTTGCGCGGCATCGGCAGTGAGCCCGGGTCGGCCGCCGCGATCGTATCCGCGGCCGGGAAGCAGTGGGTCAGCGCCCCGCCCGGCGTCGCCCCGAGCGGCTTGCCGTAGGCGGCCGTCAGCCGGGTGGCGAGCTTGCGGGCCGCCGCCACCGACACCTGCTGACCGAGCACGGCCCGCAGCGCCAGTTCGGTCCCGTCCACGTGGCCGGGCACGCGGCGGCCGGGGCACGCCAGGACCAGCGGCCTGAGCAGCGGGCTGCGCTCCAGGAAGCCGGACACCGTGGCCGGGTCGGCGTCCAGGTCGAGCAGCCGCCGGCACCGCTGGACGGCCGGGGCCAGGTCTTTGAGGTCTTCCAGCTGGAGCTGGCACTCGATGAAGGCGGAGCCGCCGGGCTGCAGCGTGACCAGCCCGATCCCGTTCGGCAGCAGCATCGTGCGGCGGTAGCTCCGGCCGTCGGCCGCCTCGACCCCCGGGATGGCCCGGGCGGCCAGGAAGCGGAAGATCCGGTCCAGGTCGATCGGGGGCCGGTAGGCCAGCCGGAGCCGGATCGTCCCCGGCACCGGTACGTCTCCCCGGTGGCGTCGGGTGGCCCGGTCCCGCAACTGGCCCGGGGTGGTCGCGAACACCTCCCGGATCGTCGCGTTGAACTGCCGGATGCTGGCGAACCCGGCCGCGAACGAGATATCCGACAGCGGCAGGCCGGTCGTCTCGATCAGCAGCCGCGCGGTCTGGGCCCGCTGAGCCCGGGCCAGCGCCAGCGGCCCCGCCCCGAGCTCGGCGGTCACCACCCGGTTGACCTGCCGCTCGCTGTAGCCGAGCCGGCCGGCCAGTCCGGTCATGCCGTCCCGGTCCATGGCTCCGTCCGCGATCAGCCGCATCGCCCGGGCGGCCAGGTCGGCCCGGACGTTCCACTCCGGCGAGCCGGGGGAGGTGTCCGGCCGGCAGCGCTTGCAGGCCCGGAACCCGGCCTCCTGGGCGGCCGCGGCGGTCGGGTAGAACCGCATGTTGGCCCGCTTCGGCGTGATGGCCGGGCAGCTGGGCCGGCAGTAGATCCCGGTGGACGTCACCCCGGTGAAGAAGACACCGTCGAAGCGCGCGTCCTTGGCGGCTGCCGCCTGGTACCGCTGCTCGTCGTCCACGTGTTTCACCCTGACAGCGCCGCGGGCTTCCTGGCTAGCGAAAATCGGACATCGTCACCGGCGGGCGGCTGGGGGGTGACCCGCCCTCGGCCGCGGTAGTAGTTTGCTCACGCGAGGGCGAATCGGGGCGCCTCCACCGAAGGAGCGGTCATGCAGGCGGAAATCAAGGGCACCACCATGCCGGTGCTGGAAGTCACCGTGCAACCCGGTGAACAGCTCATCTCCACCCACAGCGAGCTGTCGTGGATGACGGCCAACATGCAGATGTCGCAGACCACCGGAGGCGGCGGCGTCCTGCACGGCCTCAAGCGCGTGATGGGCGGCGGCGGCCTGTTCCTGACCCGCTACGAGGCCACGGGCGGCCCCGGCATGATCGCGTTCGCGGCCAAGGTTCCCGGTCACATCGTCCCCGTCGACGTCACCCCGGGCCACTCCTACCTGGTCCACCGGCACGGCTGGCTGTGCGGCACGGCCGGTATCACCCCGGCCATCGCCATGCAGCAGTCCTTCCGCGGCGGTATGTGGGGCGGCGACGGATTCGTGCTCCAGCGCCTCGACGGCGAGGGCCGCGCCTGGATCGAGCTGTCCGGTGAACTGGTCCACTACACGCTGGGTCCCGGCCAGACGCTCATGGTCCACCCCGGCCACGTCGGGATGTTCGAAGGCAGCGTCCAGTTCCAGATCACCAGGGTCCCCGGCGTCACCAACCTGCTGTTCGGCCAGGACGGGTTCCACCTGGTCGCGCTGACCGGCCCGGGCCAGATCTGGCTCCAGTCCATGCCCCTGCCCAACCTGGCCCACGCGCTGGCCCCCTACCTGGCCCAGCAGGCCTCCGGTGACAGCAACGCCAGCAGCGCCGCCGTCGGGGG
>DASWVA010000541.1:0-8685 GCA_036401415.1 Streptosporangiaceae bacterium | reverse complement strand
TTCCCGCTGTCGAACTGGACCGAGCTCGACGTCTGGTCCTACATCGAGCGGGAGAATCTCGAGATCCCGTCGATCTACTACGCCCACGAGCGTGAGGTCTTCGAGCGGGACGGCATCCTGCTGGCCACGAACGAGTACCTGACCCTGGCCGACACCGAGTCGCCGTTCACCGCGACGGTCCGGTACCGGACGGTGGGCGACATGACGATCACCGGGGCCGTGCTGTCGAGCGCGGCCACCGTCGCCGAAGTGATCGCTGAGGTCGCGGCCACCCGGCTCACCGAGCGCGGCGCCACCCGGGCCGACGACCGGACCAGCGAAGCCGCGATGGAAGACCGCAAGCGGGAAGGCTACTTCTGATGGACATCCTGCGGTTCGCCACCGCCGGCTCGGTCGACGACGGCAAGTCCACGCTCATCGGGCGGCTGCTCTACGACTCCAAGGCCATCTTCGAGGACCAGATGGAGGCGGTCGAGCGGACGTCGCGGGACCGGGGCGAGGAGACCCCCAACCTCGCGCTGCTGACCGACGGCCTGCGGGCCGAGCGCGAGCAGGGCATCACGATCGACGTCGCCTACCGCTACTTCGCCACCCCGCGGCGCAAGTTCATCATCGCCGACACCCCCGGTCACATCCAGTACACCCGGAACATGGTCACCGGCGCCTCCACCGCCGACCTCGCGGTGGTCCTGGTCGACGCGCGCCACGGGCTGACCGAGCAGAGCCGGCGGCACGCGTTCCTGACCACGCTGCTGCAGGTGCCGCACCTGGTGCTGGCCGTGAACAAGATGGACCTGGTGGATTACGACCAGGCCGTCTTCGAACAGATCGTGGCCGAGTTCTCCGCGTTCGCGGCCAAGCTGGACATCGGTGACCTGACCTTCATCCCGATCTCCGCGCTGCACGGCGACAACGTGGTCCAGCGGTCCCCGAACATGCCCTGGTACAACGGGCCGTCGCTGCTCCACCACCTGGAGCACGTGCACATCGCCTCCGACCGGAACCTGATCGACGTGCGGTTCCCGGTCCAGTACGTGATCCGCCCGCACCAGGCCACCGACCCCAGCCTGCACGACTACCGGGGTTACGCGGGCCAGGTGGCCGGCGGGATCATCCGCCCGGGCGATGAGGTCATGCACCTGCCGTCCGGGTTCACCACCACCGTGCGCGGGGTGGAGGTGGCGGGCCAGCCCGTGGACGAGGCGTTCCCGCCTATGTCGGTGACGCTGCTGCTGGACGACGACGTCGACATCTCCCGGGGGGACATGATCTGCCGTCCGCACAACCGGCCGGCCGCCACCCAGGACGTCGAGGTCATGGTCTGCTGGATGGTGGGCGACAAGCCGCTTTCCCCGCGCAGCCGCCTCGTGGTCAAGCACACCACCCGCACGGTAAAAGCCATCGTGCGTGACCTGCACTACCGGATCGACGTGAACACCCTGCACCGGGACGAGACCGCGACCCAGCTCGGGCTGAACGAAATGGGCCGGGCGACGCTGCGGCTGACCCAGCCTATCTTCTCCGACCCCTACAGCCGGAACCGGACCACCGGTGGCCTGATCCTGATCGACGAGGCGACCAACGCCACCGCGGGCGCGGCCATGATCACCGAAACCCGGTGAGCGGGGACGGGGACCGCCCGCCGGGGTCCGGGGACGTAAGCACGCCCTTCGGCGACCTGGCCCGCTACGTGGAGATTCCGCGGGTCAGCGGCCTGCGGCTGGCGCCGGACGGCACCTGGCTGGCCGCGGTGGTCCAGACGCTCAGCCCGGACCGCAAGAAGTTCGTCAGCAGCATCTGGCGGCTCCCGGCCCAGCCGGGTCCCGGCGCGACCCCGCGCCGCCTGACCTGGTCGCCGGACGGCGAGAAGGACCCGCGGTTCCGGCCCGACGGCACGTTGCTGTTTCTCTCCCGGCGGCCGGCCCAGCAGGCCGGCCCCGATGACGAGACGGCCGCGGACCAGGCCGCCCTGTGGCGGCTGCCCGCCGGCGGCGGCGAGGCCGTCCGGGAGGCCGCGCTGCCCGGCGGGGTGAGCGCGATCGGGACCGCGGTCCGGGCTGACGCCGTAGTGCTGTCGGCCCCGGTCCTGGCCGGCGCCGGCCCCGGCCCCGCCAGCGGAGACGGCCCGGCCAGCGGCGGCGCCACCGCCGAGGACGACGCGAGACTGCGCCAGGCCCGGGAGGACGCCGGGGTCACCGCCATCCTGCACGAGTCGGTCCCGGTCCGGTACTGGGACCATGACCTGGGCCCGGCCCAGCTGAGGCTGTTCGCGGTGGCGGACGGGGCCGCCCCGCGCGACCTCACGGCCGCCGCGCGCGACCTGACTCCCCGCCCCGGCCGCGCCCTGGACCAGCAGGCCTTCGCCCTGTCGCCGGACGGCCGCACCGTGGTCACCGGCTGGTGGCGGCGGGAGGGCCGGGGTGAGTCCCGGGCCGAACTGGCCGCCATCGACGTGGCCGGCGGTGACCGGCGCACGCTGCTGTCCCAGGTGGCCTTCGACTACGAGAACCCGGCCGTGTCGCCGGACGGCCGGCAGGTGGCCTGCATCCGCTCCGCCCATCACACCCCCGAGGGGCCGGGCGACGTCACGATCGTGACCGCCCCGCTGGCGGGGGAGGCGGCCGAACGTGACCTGCTGCCCGGCTTCGACCGGTGGCCGGCCGAGCTGGCTTGGTCGCCGGACTCCGCCGCGGTGTACTTCACCGCCGACGACCAGGGCCGCCGGCCGGTGTTCCGGGTCGGGCTGGAAACCGGCCGGGTGACCCGGGTCACCGGCGACGACGGGGCCTACAGCGACCTGAACCCAGCACCGGACGGCCGGTTCCTGTACGCGCTGCGGTCGTCGGTGGACGAGCCCCCCACCCCGGTCCGGCTGGAGGCGGCCGAAGGCCAGAAGCCGGCCCGGCTGGCCAGCCCCGGAACCCCGCTGACGCGGCCCGGCCACCTGACCGAGATCGAGGCGGCGGCCGACGACGGCACCCCCATCCGGAGCTGGCTGGTGCTGCCGCCGGCCGCGTCGGTGTCGGCTCCCGCTCCGCTCGTGCTGTGGGTGCACGGCGGTCCCATGTCCAGCTGGAACTCCTGGTCCTGGCGGTGGAACCCGTGGCTGATGGCCGCGCGCGGGTACGCGGTGCTGCTGCCGGACCCGGCCCTGTCCACCGGGTACGGCCTGGACTTCATCGCCCGGGGCTACCACCACTGGGGTGACCGGCCCTACGCCGACGTGATGGCGGTCACCGACGCCGCGCTGGCCCGCCCGGACATCGATTCGTCCCGGACCGCCATGATGGGCGGCTCGTACGGCGGGTACATGGCGAACTGGATCGCCGGGCACACCGACCGGTTCCGCGCCATCGTCAGCCACGCGGGCCTGTGGGTCCTGGACCAGATGTTCGGCACCACCGACCTGCCGATGTTCTGGCGTCCGCAGTTCGGCGACCCGCTCACCGAGCCGGAACGGTATGAGGCCAGCTCGCCGCACCGGCACATCGCCCGCATCAGCACGCCGCTCCTGGTCATCCACGGCAACCAGGACTTCCGGGTGCCGGTCGGCGAGGCGCTGCGGTTGTGGTGGGACCTGAACCGGCACGGCGCCGAGGCCAGGTTCCTGTACTTCCCGGACGAGAACCACTGGATCCTGGGTCCCGGTCACGCCCAGGTCTGGTACGACACCGTGTTCGCGTTCCTGGCCCAGCACGTGCTGGGCCAGCCCTGGCGCCGCCCCGACCTGCTCTGACCGTTCCTGCCCCTAGGCTGAAGGCATGGCTCGCGCTGATCTCGGCAAGCGGCCCGGTGAAGTCGCCGCGATGTTCGACGCGCTCGCCGGGCGGTACGACCTGATGAACGACGTGCTCTCGGCCGGCCAGGTCCGGTGGTGGCGCCGGGTGGTGGCCCAGGTCGTGAACGCCCGGCCGGGGGAGCGGGTGCTGGACCTGGCCGCGGGCACCGGCACCTCCACCATGGCGTTCGCGGCTTCCGGCGCTGAGTCGGTGGCCTGTGACTTCTCCATCGGCATGCTGCGGGCCGGGATCGGGCGGGTGCGGTCTGACCCGGGCGGCCCGCAGCCCGCCTTCGTCGGCGGCGACGCGCTGCGGCTGCCGTTCGCCGACCAGGTGTTCGACGCGGTGACGATCTCGTTCGGCCTGCGCAACGTGGTCGACCCGGAGCACGCGCTGGCCGAGATGCTCCGGGTCACCCGCCCCGGTGGCCAGCTGGTCATCTGCGAGTTCTCCCGCATCCCGGCCCGCCCGCTGCGGCTGGTCTACGAGCGCTACCTGGCCCGGGCGCTGCCGGCCGTCGCCCGGCGGGTGGCGCGCAACCCGGCCGCGTATGAGTACCTGGCCGAGTCCATCGTCGACTGGCCCGGCCAGGCCGAGCTGGCCCGGATCCTGCACGCCGCGGGCTGGTCCGCGGTCAGGTGGCGCAACCTGACCTTCGGCATCGTGGCCGTCCACGTCGCCCGCCGCCAGGGGCAACCCGCGGCCGGCCGGACCGGGGCGGCCGGCTACGTTCCCAGTGCGAGTAGTGAATAAACTAAGGGTAAAGAACTTGTGAAGGGGTTCACAAGCGCGCCCCGCGCGAACCTCTTGGCAAGGCCGACGCAAGAAGGTAAGTCAGGAACCCCATCGCCGTGACCGAGCAGGCTTCCCCCCAGGCCTTCGCGGGTCCCGCTCCGAGTACCCCTCCGAGCGCGGCCGGCGAGGCAGATGTCATTGTGGTCGGCGCCGGGCCCTCCGGGTCGACGACCGCGTACTACCTCGCCCAGGCCGGGCTGGACGTCCTGCTGCTGGAAAAGAGCCGGTTTCCGCGCGAGAAGGTGTGCGGCGACGGCCTCACCCCCCGCGCGGTCAAGGCCCTGGTGGCCATGGGCGTGCCGGTCAGCGAGGACGACGGCTGGCTGCGCAACAAGGGCCTGCGGGTGGTCGGGGCCGGGATGCGGCTGGAGCTGCCCTGGCCCGAGCTGACCAGCTACCCCGGTTACGGCCTGGCCCGGACCCGGAAGGACTTCGACCAGCGGCTCGCCCAGCGGGCCCAGGTGGCCGGGGCGCGCCTGGTCGAGGGCGTGAACGTGACCGGCCCGGTGCGGGACGAGCGGACCGGCCGGATCACCGGCGTGACCGCCCGGCCGTCCGGCGGGGAGCAGCAGGTGTACCGGGCCCGGCTGGTCATCGCCGCGGACGGGAACTCTTCGCGGCTGTCGGTGGCCATGGGCCTGCGCAAGCGGGACGACCGGCCGATCGGCGTGGCCGTCCGCGCCTACTACACCAGCCCGCGGACCGACGACGACTACCTCGAATCCTGGCTCGACCTGTGGGACGGGGACCGGATGCTGCCGGGCTACGGCTGGATCTTCGGCCTGGGCGACGGCACCAGCAACATCGGCCTGGGCCTGCTGAACACCTCCACCGCGTTCGGCAACACCGACTACCACGCCCTGCTGAAGCGCTGGCTGGCCGGGATGCCGCAGGAGTGGGGGTTCACCGAGGAGAACCGGGTCGGTCCCGTCCGCGGGGGCGCGCTGCCCATGGCGCTGAACCGGACGCCGCAGTACACCGACGGCCTGCTCCTGGTCGGGGATGCGGCCGGGATGGTCAACCCGTGCAACGGCGAGGGCATCGCCTACGCGATGGAGTCGGGGGAGATCGCCGCCCGGGTCGTGACCCAGGCGCTGGCCTGGCCCGACGCGGCCGGGGTCGAACGGGTGCTGCAGAGTTACCCCGGCGTGCTCGCGGACGCCTACGGGGGCTACTACGCTCTCGGGCGGGCGTTCGTGAGAGCGATCGGCCGGCCGGAGCTGATGCGCTTCGCCACGCGGCACGCCATGTCGCGCCCGGCGCTGATGCGGTTCGCCCTGAAGCTGCTCGGCAACCTGACCGACCCGCGCGGCGATGCCTCCGACCGGCTGATCAACGCCATGACCCGGCTGGCGCCCGCGCACTAGCTGCACCCCATGAGAAGCGAATGTGGATAACGTGCCTAAGATGAAATGCAGGGAAGGGATCGGGGACCAGTGAGCGCTTATGTGCCCATCCTCGTGCTGGCCGTCCTGGCGGCGGTTTTCGCGATCTTCTCGGTCGTGGTCGGTACGCTGACCGGTCCCAAGCGGTGGAACCGGGCCAAGCTGCAGGCGTACGAGAGCGGCATCGAGCCGACCCCGCAGCCCCCGGGCGGTGGCCGCTTCCCGGTCAAGTACTACCTGACCGCAATGCTGTTCATTCTGTTCGATATCGAGATCGTCTTCTTGTATCCGTGGGCGGTCACCTTCAACAAACTCGGGTCATTCGGCCTCGTCGAGATGGTCACGTTCGTCGTCACAGTGCTGATCGCGTACGCCTATATCTGGCGCCGCGGCGGTCTGGAGTGGGATTAGTCATGGGTTTGGAAGAAATGCTGCCGAGCGGCCTGATGCTGACCTCGGTTGAGAAAGTCGCTGGGTGGGCCCGCCGAAGCTCGGTGTGGCCGGCCACGTTCGGTCTCGCCTGCTGCGCCATCGAGCTGATGCAGACCGGGGGCCCCCGGCACGACCTGGCCCGCTTCGGCATGGAGCGGGCGTCCAACACCCCCCGGCAGGCCGACCTGATGATCGTGGCCGGCCGGGTCAGCCAGAAGATGGCCCCGGTGCTGCGGCAGATCTACGACCAGATGTCCGCCCCCAAGTGGGTCATCGCGATGGGCGTCTGCGCGTCCAGCGGCGGAATGTTCAACAACTACTCGATCGTCCAGGGCGTGGACCACATCGTCCCGGTCGACATCTACCTGCCCGGCTGCCCGCCGCGGCCGGAGATGCTGATCGACGCGATCGTCAAGCTGCACGACCGGATCGAGAACATGAAGCTGGGCAAGAACCGGGAACGCCAGATCGAGGAGCTGGAGCTGGCCCAGCTGGCCCGGCGGCCGCTGCACACCCAGGCGCTGCCGTCCCAGCAGCTGCTCCAGCTCGGCGCCCGGCCCGCCATGACCACCGGTGACCACACCGCCACCAGGCAGTTCGGCGACGAGTACGCGGCCGAGCACGGCGCCGCGCCGACCGGAGTGACCGGATCGGACGCGCACCGGTGAGCGAGCACGGCGCCAGCGAGCACGGCGCCAGCGAGGCCGGGGGCAGCGGCAACCTGCCGGCCCGGGCCGGCCAGGACCGGCTCAGCGAGCCGGTCTCCCGGCGCGGCATGTTCGGCGGCCGCACCTCCGGCGACACCTCCGGCTACGGCCGGCTGCTGGTCCGGGTGCCGCCCGAGATCTCCACCCCGCGGCCGTACGGCTCGTACTTCGACGAACTGTCCGACGAGCTGGCCCGGGTGCTGGAGGCCGACGGGACCGGCTTCGGCGACGCGGTCGAGCGGGTCATCTCCGACCGGGGCGAGCTCACCTTCCACGTGCGCCGGGAGCGGCTGCCAGAGGTGGCGGTCAAGCTCCGCGACGAGCCGCAGCTGGCCTTCGAGCTGTGCACCGGCGTGTCCGGGGTGCACTTCCCGGCCGAGACCGGCCGCGA
The DNA here is from genome assembly GCA_036401415.1 of Streptosporangiaceae bacterium. GTDB lineage: Bacteria > Actinomycetota > Actinomycetes > Streptosporangiales > Streptosporangiaceae > Bog-532. The sequence continues at coordinate 1,196 of DASWVA010000541.1, read as the reverse complement.
GCTGCGGGCCGTCTACCACATGCTGTCGATCACCCACAACCGCCGGGTCCGGCTGGAGGTGGCCGCTCCGGACGCGGACCCGCACATCCCGTCGCTGGTCGACGTCTACCCGGCGCTGGACTGGCACGAGCGGGAGGCCTGGGACTTCTTCGGCATCATCTTCGACGGGCACCCGTCGCTGACCCGGATCGAGATGCCGGACGACTGGAAGGGCCATCCGCAGCGCAAGGACTACCCACTCGGCGGTATCCCCGTCCAGTACCGCGGCACCAAGGTGCCGCCGCCCGATGAGCGGAGGTCGTACGCATGAGCAAGTCAGCACCACCGCGCGCCGGAGGCCTGGATGACGGAACCGCCGAAGGCCGCGTCTACAACGTCGCGGGCCAGGACTGGGACGAGCTGGTCGCGGCCGCGGACCAGGCCGCCGACTCCCCGGGCACCGGGCACATGGTCATCAACATGGGCCCGCAGCACCCGTCCACCCACGGGGTGCTGCGCCTGATCCTGACCCTGGACGGCGAGACCGTCACCGAGTGCCGGGTCGGCATCGGCTACCTGCACACCGGCATCGAGAAGACCATGGAGTACCGCAACTGGGTGCAGGGCGTCACGCTCGTCACCCGGGCGGACTACCTGATGCCAATCTTCAGCGAGACGGCGTACTGCCTGTCGGTGGAGCGGCTGCTCGGCATCGAGGACCGGATCCCGGAGCGGGCGCAGATCATCCGCGTGATGATGATGGAGCTCAACCGGATCGGCTCCCACCTCGGCGGCCTGGGGCCGTTCGGCCTGGAGCTCGGGGCGACCACGATCTTCCTGCAGGGCGTGCGCATGCGGGAGAACGTGCTCGACCTGATGGAGCTGATCACCGGGCTGCGGATGAACCATGCCTACGTCCGGCCCGGCGGGGTCGCCCAGGACCTGCCGCCGGGGGCGCTGCAGAAGATCCGCGAGTTCGTCCACGAGGCGCCGCGCTGGACCGCCGACCTGCACAAGCTGATGGACGCCAACCCGGTGTTCACCGGCCGGACCAAGAACATCGCCTACCTGGACCGGGAAGGCTGCACCGCGCTGGCCGTCACCGGCCCGATGCTGCGCAGCGCCGGGCTGCCGTGGGACCTGCGCAAGAGCCAGCCGTACTGCGGGTACGAGACGTACGAGTTCGACGTGCCCACCCGGACCACCTGTGACACCTA
>DASWVA010000540.1:0-7508 GCA_036401415.1 Streptosporangiaceae bacterium | reverse complement strand
GACGTGCATCGCGGCTTCCTCGGCCCCGGCCGCGCCCACGTCGATGCCGACATCGCTGGCCACCAGATCCGGCTCAGAGTCGGTGTGCGCGCCTTCGCCGCCGGCGACCAGCCGCCCAGCCCGCGGGTCGGGCTCACCGGTCTCCCCGAGGTACTCGCCCTCGGTCTGGGCCTTTTCGTCCTCGGCCGCCGCCTGCGCGTAGGGGTCGACGTCCGGCTCTTCCTCGGCCAGGTACTGGTCGAGCGACTCGCCGTCTTTTTCCTCGGCCTCGGTCGTGCCGAACCGGTCCGCGCCGTGGTAGCGGTCGGTCGGGATGACGCCCGTGTCCAGGGGATCCCCGGTGGGGTTGTCCTCCAGCGTCTCCGCGTCCTCGAGCACACCGTCGTTCTCGGCACCGATCGTCATCTCGTCAGCCTGACCCAGACCGGTGGGGTCGTCGGGCTGGTCATACGAATTAGACATAACGGTTGGGATCTCCCTCGTGCCGGGACGGTGGTCCGTAGCTCTGCTCAGGAAACGCAAGGTTATACCGCTCCGGCCCGGTCCGCCGTCGCTGCTGAACGCGGCCGCCGGTCAGGCGTCCTTCAGGCGCTGGCTGAGGTTCTGCAGCTTGTCGATCAGCTCCGAGGCCTCGGCCTTGGACAGCCCGTCCGGCACATCCTCGTTGGCCTCGCGGGCCAGCGTACGCAGGTACGACTCCTGCGGCCCGGTCATCGGCTCGTCGCCGGTGGTCCAGTTCTCCGGGTCCTTCTCCGCAGATCCATTGCTCATCATGGTCCCCATTCGAATGTTTATTCGCATCGTATCGTCTCTGGCGGCACTACCCGCACGGGAGCAGGTCAATCCTCATGTTTTGGGCCCGAACTTATGGCGATACCGACCAAATGCGTACCTTCGGGGTCGAAGAAGAGCTGCTGCTCGTCGACGTGGACACCGGTGTGCCGGTCGCCCTGGCCGACCAGGTGACCGCCCGGGAGGCCGGCAACGGGTCCCCGGGTGACGCCATGACCGTGGGCGTCGGGGTCCGTGATGCGCCCGCCACGGCCGGCGACGAGCCCGAGGACCGGCCCGTGCGCGAACTGCAGCGGGAGATGGTCGAGGTCGGCACCCGCCCCTGCTCCTCTCTGGACGACCTGGCCGATCAGCTGATCGGGCGGCGGACCATGGCGGCGCAAGCCGCGCACCGGACCGGAGCCGAGGTCGCCGCCCTGGCCACCTCGCCGCTGCCCATCGAGCCCTCGGTCACGCTGGACGAGCGGTACGAGCGGATGGCTGAGCTGTACGCGATGACCGCCCAGGAACAGCTCACCTGCGGCTGCCACGTGCACGTCAGCATCGAGTCCGAGCAGGAGGGTGTGGCCGTCCTGGACCGGATCCGGCCCTGGCTGCCGACGCTGCTGGCGCTGACCGCCAACTCACCCTTCTGGCAGGGCCGTGACACCGGGTACTGCAGCTACCGGCGGCAGGTGTGGGGCCGGTGGCCGTCGTCGGGGCCGACCGAGCTGTTCGGCACGCCCGAGGCCTATCACGCCACGATCGAGGCCATGCTGAGCACCGGCACGCTGGTCGACGAGGGGATGGTGTACTTCGACGCCCGGCTGTCGCGGCACTACCCCACGGTGGAGGTCCGGGTGGCCGACGTCTGCCTGCGGGTCCACGACGCCGTGCTGCTGGCGTCCCTGGTCCGGGCGCTGGTGGACACGGCCGCCCGGGAGTGGCGGCTGGGCCACCCCCCGGTCCCGGCCCGGCTGGAGACCCTCAACCTGGCCTACTGGCGGGCCAGCCGGTCCGGGCTGGACGACGAGCTCATCCACCCGGTCACCGGCCAGGCGGCTCCGGCCGGGAAGGTGCTGCGCGCCCTGCTCCGGCACGTCGGCGATGCGCTGGATGAGGCCGAGACGGCCACCGGGCGGCCCGGCATGACCACCGACCTGCTGCAGGCCCTGCTGGCCCGGGGTAACGGCGCTGTCCAGCAGCGCCGCATCTACCAGCAGTCGCGGGACCTGCCCACGGTGGTCCGCAACGCCGTGGCGCACACCCTCACCGTGGAGTGAGGCTCGTCCGGCTCAGTCGGTGGCCACGATCACGTCGGATGCCTTGATCACCGCGGTGACCTGACTGCCTTCGGTCAGCCCGAGGTCCTGCACGGACTCGACGGTGACCGACGCGACCAGGCGCACTCCGTTCGCGTCCATCTCGACGTTGGCGATGGCCTCGCCGTGGTTGATCTTCGTGATGCGGGCCGGGATCTGGTTCCTGGCGCTCAGCTTCATGACTGTTCCCCCTTCGTGAAAGTGTCGGCCCAGCCTACTGGGGCAGGCCGACCACGCCGAGGCTGTCGCCGCGCTCCAGAATCTGGGCCGCGCCGCGGATGACGCAGCGCAGCGGGTCGTCCACGATCACGGCGCCGATGTCGGCCGAAGACTCGATCCGGCTGACCAGGCCGGGCAGCAGGGCCCCGCCTCCCGCCAGGCGGATCTTCCCGCGCACCACGTCCTCGGCGATGCCAGGCGGGATGTCGGACAGGATCTCCTGGACCGAGGAGATGATGGCTGACACCGTGTGCTCGAGCGCGGTCGCGATCAGCTTGCCCGGCACCCGTTCCACCCGCGGGGTGCGCTGGCCGGCGTCGATGCCGACCACCTCGGCCCAGCCCAGGGCGCCGCCGGTGAGGCCGAGCTCCATCTTCAGGCTGGTGGCCGCCTTCCGGCCCAGGATCAGCCCGAGTTCGCTCCGCGCGGCGTGCATGATCGCGTCGTCCATGGCGTTGCCCGCCACCCGCAGCGACTGGGCCCGCACCACCCGGCCGCCGGAGACCACCGCGATCTCGGTCGTCCCGCCGCCCAGGTCGACCACGAACGCCCCGGAGCCGCTGGCCAGGTCGACGCCCGCGCCGGCCGCGGCCGCGACCGGCTCGTCGACCAGCCGGACCATGGCCCGCGGCCGCCGTGCCTCCAGGGCCGCGGCCACCGAACGGCGTTCCACCCAGGTGGCCCGGCTGGGCACGCAGACCAGGGCCCGGGGCCGCAGCGGGCCCGGGTGCCGGTGCGCCCGGCGCAGGAACCCGTTCAGCATCAGCGCGGTCGCGTTCAGGTCAGCGATCACCCCGTCCCGCAGCGGGTAGATGATCTCGATGTCTTCCGGCTCCTTGCCGGCCAGGGCGTCCGCCTGCTCACCGACCGCCGCCACCTTGCCCGTGGCCACGTCGAGGGCGATCGCGGAGGGCTCGTCGATCACCAGGCCACGGCCCGCGACCCAGATGAGCGTGCTCGCCGTCCCCAGGTCTATCGCGATGCTGCCCCGCAAGCCCATGAGCGCTGTCCCTACCATCGAGAAGGCAGTTTGCCTCCATAAGTATGGAGTGCCGGCCGAAGGCAGGATGTGCCGGATTGGTGAACCTGTGACCTGTGGCGGCCGTCCGGCACCGGACGCGGAGGCGCCTAGCGCACTCCCCGCGGGCGGAACTGCACGCTGATCCGCGGCCCCACCGGCCTGGCCGTCTTGGGCACCGCGTGCTCCCAGGTCCGCTGGCAGCTGCCACCCATCACGATCAGGTCGCCGTGCCCCAGCTCGTACCGGCGGCCTGGGCCGCCTCCGCGTGGCCGCAGCGTCAGCGCCCGCGGCGATCCCAGCGACACGATCGCCACCATCGTGTCCTCCCGGCTGCCCCGCCCGGTGGTGTCCCCGTGCCAGGCCACGCTGTCCCGCCCGTCGCGGTACAGGCACAGCCCGGCCGTCACGAACGGCTCACCCAGTTCCGGGCCGTAGTGCGCGTTCAGTCGCGCCCGGCACTCCTGCAGCGCCGGGTCGGGCAGCACGTCCGGTTCGCCGTAGAAGCACTGCAGGCGCGGCACGTCGACCACCCGCTCGTACATCCGCCGCTTCTCTGCCCGCCACGGCACGTCGTCGACCAGGCGGGCGAACAGGCCGCCGGCCCCGGTCAGCCAGCCGGGCCGGACGTCCACCCAGGCTCCGCCGGCCAGCCCGGCCCGGCGCACCGCTCCGCCCAGCGGCCCGGGCCGGGCCTGATCCAGCTCGTCTTCCCGGGCGTCCGCCAGGTCGAGCAGGAAAGCCTGAAAATCGGTGGTCATGCCGTCAGTATAGTTCTGCTCAAAAACTTGTTCGAATAGACCGTCTGCTCAGAGCACCAGGTCACCGACGTCGCCGACCATCCCGGACGGGTCCATGATCCGGTCGAACTCCTCCGCGCTGATCTCGCCGGCGTCCACCGCGGCCGCCCGCAGCGTGGTGCCCTCCTGACTGGCCCGGTGCGCGATCTCGGCCGCCTTGTCGTAGCCGAGCACCGGCGACAGCGCGGTGACCAGCATCAGCGACCGGTCCACGTCGCCTGCGATCTGGCGCCGGTTCAGCTCGGCGCCCTCGATGCAGAACTCGCGCAGCCTGGCGCAGGCGTCGGCCAGAATGATGGCCGAGTGCAGGAAGTTGCTGATGATCACCGGCCGCATGGTGTTCAGCTCGAAGTTGCCCTGCGACGCGGCCATCGCGATCGCGCTGTCCTCCGCCAGCACCTGCACGCACACCATGAGCGTGGCCTCGCACTGCGTCGGGTTGACCTTGCCCGGCATGATCGAGCTGCCCGGCTCGTTGTCCGGCAGGATCAGCTCACCGAGCCCGCACCGGGGCCCGGAGGCCAGCCACCGGATGTCGTTGGCGATCTTCATCAAGGGCACCGCCACCCCGCGCAGCCCGGCCGACGCTCCCGCCATCGCGTCCAGCCCGCCCAGTGCGGAGAACTTGTTGTCCGCGCTGCGGAACGGCTCCCCGGTGGCCGCGGCGATCCCGGCCGCGACCGCGTCGCCGAACCCGGGTGGCGCGTTCAGGCCGGTGCCGACCGCGGTACCGCCGATGGCCAGCTCGTACAGCCCGGCCACGCTGCTGTCGAGCCGTTCCATGGCCTGGGTCAGCTGGTGGGCGTACCCGGACCACTCCTGGCCCACGGTCAGCGGCACCGCGTCCTGCAGATGGGTTCGGCCGGTCTTGACCACGCTCCGCCACTGGGTGGCCTTGACCGCGATGGCCTGCTGCAGCTCCTGGACGCTGGGCCGCAGCCGCTGCCGGACGGCCTGGATGGCCGCGATGTGCATGGCCGCCGGGAACGTGTCGTTGGAGGACTGGCCCATGTTCACGTGGTCGTTGGGGTGCACCGGACGCTTGCTGCCCAGCTCACCCCCGGTGAGCTGGATGGCCCGGTTGCTGATGACCTCGTTGACGTTCATGTTGGACTGCGTGCCGGACCCCGTCTGCCACACGTACAGGGGGAAGTGGCCGTCCAGCTGCCCGGTGATGACCTCGTCGCTCACCATCGCGATCAGGTCCGCCGCCCACCCGGGCAGCCGCCCCTCGCGACCGTTGACCGTGGCCGCCGCCTGCTTGACGTACCCCAGCGCGCGGCACACCGCCACCGGCATCCGGTCGTCGCCGATGGAAAAGTGCACCAGCGACCGCTGGGTCTGTGCCCCCCAGTAACGGTCGGCCGGGACGTCGATCGCTCCCATCGAGTCGGTTTCCCGGCGGGTGCCGGCCGCGTCCAGACCGACCGGCAGGTCCAAGATGTTCGGGGCTTCGTCGCCCACGGGCCCTCCTTCGCTCGTCCCACCAGAAACGGTGGCCGGGTATGGGATCTACCCACACCCGGCCACCATCATCAGCCCGCCCGATTCAGCGCCAGTCCCGGCCCCGCCAGTACTGGCCCCGCCCGTCCTGACCCGGCCACTGGCCCGCGCGGGTCCGGAAGAACCGGCGCGCCCGGTGCCGGAACACCAGGCCCGCGAACATCCCGGCCACCGCGACCAGCAACCAGAACAGCAGGAACACCTTGAGCAGGGCGAAGAGGACCCAGCCGCCCGGCAGCAGGATCGCCGCGATCATGAGCAGCAGCAGGATCGGCAGCAGCCGCGGCCCACGCCTGCGCCGTCCCGCCCACGGCGGTACCGGCCGCGGCCGCCCCCACGGCTGGGACCCGTACGGCGGGTCACCGGCTGCCGCCGGGGCCGAGCTGGGCAGATCCGCCATCAGCCGCCGCAGGTCACCTGCGGTCCTGGCGCTGAGCGCGGCGCTGACCCGTTCGTCCAGCTCCTCCGAGTTCAGACGCCCCTCGGCGTAGTGGTCGCGCAGCTGGGCCGCGGCGCGGTCCCGGTCGCTGTCGGCGATTCGCATCCGGTCGTTCATGTTCATGGCGGACCCCGTTTCCCGGTCTTCCCTCTTATTGTCGCGCTGGCGGCTACTCGCCTGAACCGCCGGCCTCTGCTTCGCTGTCGTCGTCGCCGGCCAGGATCTCGTACAGCTCCCGACGGCTGCGCTTGATCAGCCGCTCGGCGGCCCGGAGCTGGTCCGGCGAACCCGCGTGCGCGAGCTGGGCGATGGCCGCGCCCAGGCGGGCCGCCTCGCCGAACAGCCGGGGCAGCTCGCCCGGCCCGGAAGCACCCGCGTCAGCCATGGACGCCCAGGCCCCGCGGGCCATTTCCGGGTTGGCCGTCACGTACTCCTGCCCGGCCTCGGTCAGCCGGTAGGATCGCCGGCCCCCGGCCTCGTCCCCGATGATCAGCTCCTCGTCCGCGAGCTGCTGCAGCGCGGGGTAGACCGCTCCCGGGCTGGGCCGCCAGGCCCCCCGGCTGCGCTCCTCGATGTCGGACATGATCTGGTACCCCGTCCGCGGTCCCTCGGTGAGCAGGGCCAGGATCGTGGCCCGGACATCCCCGCGCGACGCCTTCGGCCGCCGCGGCCCGCCCGGCCCACCAGGGCCGCCGGGCCGCCCGGGCCCGCCCCAGCCACGCCGTCCGGGCCCTGGGCCGCCCGGCCACCAGCCGCCCCGCGGGCCGCCGAAGAACCCGGCCCAGTCCTTGCCGCTGAACCCGGTCGCCCAGTTGCCGCCCCACGGACCACCCCAGCCCCCGCCCGGTCCGCGCTCCCCGGGATCGTCCTCCGGCTCGTGCGCGGCCCGCCCGGGCTCCCCGTGCGCCTCTGGCCCCCCGTGCTCCCCGTGCGGCCCCGGCCCGCCGCCCATGCGGGCCCCGAAGCACCGGGCCGGCTCTGAGACGGTCTGCTCACCCAGGTGATACAGATCCCGCAGCAGACCCCGGGCCCGGTCCACGGCCTCGGACATGCTCTCGTCGAACTCCTCGGCCCCGAATCCGAACGCTGCCATCGCGCGCCTCCACCGTTGTTCCTAAATACAGTCTCGATATATCTGAAATGTACGTCAACTTGTTCCCCCTGACAAGATATAACGTGTTTCGGGATCCGGTGCCCCACGATGCCCGCCACGGGTTGAGCTCTGAGCGAAGTGCCGCCCGCGCTGACCGAATGCGCAAATCTGTCCGGAAGTCTGACGATCTGGTGACGCGCCGGTTAATTTAGACCCTGAAAGAACAGGATCTGATCTATTGACGACACGCAGACCGGGCGATACGTTCAGTAACGCCCAATAGGAAACTTTCCTTTTAATATCGCAGAAAGTGGGCGCAATGTTTGGCAGACGACAACGAGTT
>DASWVA010000539.1:0-4170 GCA_036401415.1 Streptosporangiaceae bacterium | reverse complement strand
GGCCGGGATGATCCCCTCGGTGCGGCAGAGCATGCTGAACGCGTCCAGGGCCTGCTGGTCGGTGACCGGCCTGTAGCTGGCCCGGCCCGTCTCCCGCAGCCAGACGTGCTCCGGGCCGACGCCCGGGTAGTCCAGGCCCGCCGAGATGGAGTGGGTGGGCAGGGTCTGCCCGTCGTCGTCCTGCAGGAGGAAGGTGCGCATGCCGTGCAGTACGCCCGCGGACCCGGAGGTCAGGGTGGCGGCGTTGCGGCCGGGTTCGGGGCCGTCCCCGCCCGCCTCACAGCCGATCAGCTGAACACCGGCGTCGGGGATGAAGGCGTGGAAGATGCCGATGGCGTTGGAGCCGCCGCCCACACAGGCCACCACCGCGTCCGGTAGCCGGCCCGCCCGGGCCAGGAGCTGCTCCCGGGCCTCGACGCCGATGATGCGCTGGAAGTCCCGCACCATCAGCGGGAACGGGTGCGGGCCGCCGACCGAGCCGATGCAGTAGTGCGTGTTTTCCACACTGGCCACCCAGTCGCGGAACGCCTCGTTCATGGCGTCCTTGAGCGTCCGGCTGCCGGACCGGACCGGGATCACCTCGGCCCCGAGCATCCGCATCCGGGACACGTTCAGCGCCTGGCGCCGGGTGTCCTCCTCGCCCATGTAGACCACGCAGTCCAGGCCGAACAGGGCACAGGCGGTGGCGGTGGCCACGCCGTGCTGGCCCGCGCCGGTCTCCGCGATGACCCGGGTCTTGCCCATCCGCCGGGTGAGCAGGGCCTGCCCGAGCACGTTGTTGATCTTGTGTGAGCCGGTGTGGGTCAGGTCCTCGCGCTTGAGGAAGATCCGGCCGCCGCCGGCCTCGGCGGCGAACCGCGGAACTTCGGTGATCAGAGTGGGCCGCCCGGCGTAGTCCCGCAGCAGCCGGGACAGCTCGGCCTGGAATTCCGGGTCAGCCTGAGCCGCCAGGTACTGCCCGGTCAGCTCGTCCAGGGCCGCGGTCAGCGCCTCGGGCGCGAAGCTGCCGCCGTACCGGCCGAAGTGGCCGCTGGCGTCGGGCACCGTCTGGCCGGGCGGGGGAAGGGGGCTGGTGGTGGTCATGAACGGTCCGTCCGCAGGGCAGGGTGGGAGCCGGCGGTGACCAGGTCGGCGACGGTGGCGCGCGGGTCCTTGCCGGTGACCAGGCTCTCCCCCACCAGGACGGCGTCGGCCCCGGCGGCGGCATAGGCCAGCAGGTCGTGCGGGCCGCGGACGCCCGACTCGGCGATCTTGAAGATGCCGTCCGGGATGCGCGGCAGCATGGCCGTGACCGTGCGCCGGTCCAGCTGGAGCGTGGTCAGGTCGCGGGCGTTGACCCCGATGACCTTGGCCCCGGCATCCACCGCCCGCTCCAGCTCGGCTTCGGCGTGGATCTCGACCAGCGGCACCAGGCCGATCGACTCGGCCCGCTCGACCAGGGAAATCAGAGCGCTCTGCTCGAGCGCGGCCACGATCAGCAGCACCAGGTCCGCTCCGTGCGCGCGGGACTCCCACAGCTGGTAGGAGCTGACCACGAAGTCCTTGCGGAGCACCGGCACCTGCACGGCCCGGCGCACGGCGTCCAGGTCGGCCAGCGACCCGTTGAACCGGCGCTGCTCGGTGAGCACGCTGATCACCCGGGCGCCACCGGACTCATAAGCGGCGGCCAGCGCGGCCGGGTCGGCGATCTCCGCCATCGAACCCCGGGACGGGCTGGCTCGTTTCACTTCGGCGATGACGCTGACGCCGTCCGACTTGAGCGCGGCGATCGCGTCGCGCGGCGACGGGGCGCGGGCGGCCATCTCCTTGAGCTGGTCCAGGGAAACGCGCTGCTGCCGTTCGGCGAGATCAGCACGTACGCCGTCCAGGATCTCGTCGAGCACTGTCACGCGGTCCGCAGTCCCCTCGGCTTCGACGGTGGTGTTCTCGATGCTAGCGGGGCGGTCGAACCGCCCCGGCAGTCACCCCACGGTATCCGGCGGGCCTGTTCAGCCCGCGTTGGCCGCGACGTTCTGCGAATGTTACCCGCCGCCGGGGGACACGGCGCCCGGGTCCCGGTCATCCAGGACGTAGCCGACACCCCGGACGGTACGGATCAGCGTGGGGTCGGGGAGCTTGGCCCGGACCTGGCTGACGTGGACGTCGATGGCCCGGCCGGCGACCGGGCGGCCGGTGGCGGACCGGGCCACGATGGCCTGCAGGCGATCGCGGCTCAGGACCCGGCCGGGGTGGTCGGCCAGCGCGGTCAGCAGGGCGAATTCAGCGGGTGTGAAGGCGATGCCGCCGGTGTCCCCGGCCGCGGGGCGGGCCCGGCGGCTGGCCGGGTCCAGGGTCAGCGCGCCGATGGTGGCGCCGGTGGCCTGGCCCGGGAGGCGGGCCGGGGCGGGTGCGGGCGGAGGGACGATGGCCAGGACCCGGGCGACCAGCAGGCGGGGGCTGAACGGGCGCCACAGGCACGACTCGGCCGCGACGCGCAAGTCGCGGGGGTGCATGCCCGAGCTGAGCAGGAAGAGGGCGGGCTGACGGGTCTGCGGGGAGCGGGCCGGGGCGAGCAGGCGGCGGAGGTGGCGCGGGTCGAGACCGGGCATGGTCAGGTCCAGCACGGCCACGGTGGCGGCCCGGGCGGCGAGGGCCGCGACGGTCGCTTCGGCCACGGTGGTGACGGTGACGGCGGCACCGGCCCGGGTGAGGTAGCGGCGGCCCAGTTCGGCGACCTCGGGTTCGTGCTCAGCCAGCAGGACGGCGGGACCGGCGTGAGCGGGACCGGCGAGGGGGGGCACGGGGATGTCGGCCACGGGAGAGCGGGCGCGGGTCAGCCGGCGGACTGGCCGCCGGGCGGGCCGGACGTGCCCGGAGCCGCGGTGGGGTCATCACCGCGGCTGATCGAATCCCACAGGGCGGCCTGGTCCAGGTCCGCGGGGTCCGGCGGGTCTGCGAGGTCCGCGGAGGGCGATGGGCCGGGCCGGGCCGGTCCCGGGACGGGCGGGGCGGGACGGGGGAAACGCGCCGGGCCGGACTGGCGTTCGTAACGGCCGGACATGACCGGCCAGCGGGGGCCGCGCCACAGCGTGAGCAGCCCGGCGGCGATGAGGGCGGCGGCCCCGGCGAACAGCGCGACCCGCCAGGGCACGCCGAGCACGATGGTGTGCACGGCCGAGCCGCCCCCGGTGACCACCGCGCCGCCCGCCGGGGCGGTGCCGCCGGTGGTCGAGCCGGTTCCGCCCGAGGCGACCGAGGCGGAGGAGCTGACCTTCGACGAGGCGGCGGCCACGATCCGGGCCGTGCTCAGTGAGCCGCCGGCCGCGATCGCGGTGCCCGCCCCGCACAGGGCCAGCACCACGCCGGCCGCACGGCGCAGCACGCCGCGGGTGGCGATGACCGCGGCCAGGCAGGCCAGCCCGGCCAGCGCCAGGGCACCGGCCGCGGGTACCAGGTCCTGGCCGGTGAGCGTGATCGACTGCGACGGCAGCGGCCTGGGCGCGTCGTAGACGGCGCGGGCCCAGCCCGGGCGGAGGGCCAGCAACGCCAGCCCGGCCCCCGCCGCGCCCAGCAGCAGCACGGCCACGAACTGCCGTCGCACGCGAGAGGGTGGGGGCATGGGTCAGGCTTGCCCGGGCGACGCGGCGGTGGCCGGGGAAGGGCGCTCGCCGGTCACGGCGTCCAGGCGGCCGGCGTCGAAACAGGTCCGGTCGCCGGTGTGGCAGGCGGCGCCGACCTGGTCCACCTGGACCAGCACCGTGTCACCGTCGCAGTCCAGGGCGACCGATCTGACCCACTGCTGGTGGCCGGAGGTCTCGCCCTTGACCCAGTACTCCTGGCGGCTGCGCGACCAGTAGGTGCAGCGGCCGGTGGTCAGGGTGCGGTGCAGCGCCTCGTCGTCCATCCAGCCGACCATGAGCACCTCGCCGGTGTCATGCTGCTGGGCGACCGCCGGGAACAGGCCCGCGACGTCGCGCTTGAGGCGGCGGGCGATCTCAGGATCCAGGCCGGACGGGCGGGCGGCGTCGCTCATGCCTGCCAGCGTAGCCGGGCCGGCCCCGGCGGACCGAACTCCCCTGAGGCATCCGCGCTGTTGCCGGGCCGGGAGACCCCCTACGATTCCCGGATGGGATATTCGCGGGACGAGCGCCTTGCGCTGTGCACCACGCTGGACCAGGTGGGCCCAGACGC
>DASWVA010000538.1:0-2285 GCA_036401415.1 Streptosporangiaceae bacterium | reverse complement strand
CCCCGCCTCCACCGAAGTCCCCGCCGCCGCCGAAGTCGCCTCCCCCCGGGTCGTTCCCGCCGCCGGAACTGTCCCCGCCGCTGAAGTCCCCGCCGCCAAAATTGTCGCCCCCGCTGTAACCGTCGCCCCCGCCGAAGTCCCCGCCGCCGAAGTCCCCGCCGTTCTGGCCCGGGCCGCCGTCCCAGCCGGCCCCCCAGCCCCAGCCGGGCCCCCACCCGTAACCCCAGCCGGGACCGGACAACGCCTCACCCAGCAGGAAGCCCGTGAACAGGCCGGGACCCAGGCCGTAGCCGCCCCAGTACGCCGGGGCGAACCCGGAGTTGGCGTAGTACACCGGTGACGGTGACCCGGTCTGCTGCACCCGGCGCATCTGCGGCTCGATACCCTGCTCGATCTGGTGCAGGTCGTCGGCGCACACCGGCACCTCACGGGTCGGGCCGCCTTCGGGCGGGGTCCAGGGCGCATCCGCCACCGACATGCCGTGCCGGGGGTCGAAGAAACAGGCCGGCCGGCGTTCTGGCCGCGGCTGCCCGTGGGCCAGCGCCTCGGCTGAGGCCAGCCGGTACTGTGCTTCGGCGATGTTCCGGCTGACCGCCTGCATGTCCGCCGGTTTGCGGACCGCGTCCAGCGCGGCCGTGCCCCGCTCGTAGGCGGCCAGCGCCGCCGCCTGCTCGGCCGCCGCCTCCGGGTGCGCCTGGATGGCAACGTCGCTGTCGCGGTCAGTGATCCGTTGGTTGAGGGCCAGCAGGTCGTCCTGGGCCGCGGCCTTGGCGTCCTTGAGCTGGCGGGCCCGGCGGGTGCGGCGCGGCCGGACGACCAGCAGTCCCACCAGCAGGCCCAGGATGAGCAGCACGCCGATCACCACCACCACCGTGATCCACGCGCCGGACGACGAGCCGGAGCCGTGGCCCGGGGTGGAGCCTTCCTGCTGCTGGACCTTGGTCACGAACTCGGTCAGGGCCGCCGCCGGATCGCTTTGGTGATCCTGCACCGCGGTGGTGGCGATCTGCGCTGCCCCGTGGTCGGCCAGCAGGCCCTGGTTGTCGGCGCCGAAGTGATTCAGCCGCACGTCGTAGAACCCCACCGCGAACTGCGGGTGGCTGCCCAGGTCGCTGATGATCTGGTTCATCGCGGCGTCGTAGCCGCCGTCGCCGGAGGCGGCTACCACGACGTAGATGGGGTCGCCGCCGATCTGCTGCTCGAGTTGGTCCTGCTGGCTGGCCGGCAGGGCGCTGCGGGCGTCAGTGGCCACGCAGACGTGATGCTGGGTCAGGCAGTCGCCGAGCAGGCTGGCCGTGCCGGCGCCGGCCGCGGTGGCCAGGACCGTCACCGGCAGCCCCGCGGTCACCAGCGCGGCGCACACGATCACGAGCAGTCTCTTCACGGCTTCTCTCCTCCCGGTGCGCCCAGAGTATCCGGAGGGTCCGGCCGCAGGATTCACCGCCGCGAGCCATCTGGTGAACGGCATGTCGGCCGCCTGGAGGACCTGGTCGTCGGGGCCAGATCACCAGGACATCTGGGTCAGCCCAGCAGCCACGGGTCGATCAGTTCAACTCCGGTCTCTTCGAAGTCGGCGGTATTGCGGGTGGCCAAGGTGGCGCCGACCGTGCGGCAGATGGCCGCGATCTGTGCGTCGGCCCGGCCGATGGGCCGCCCGAGCCGTTCCCGCGCGGCCACCATCTCGGCGTAGTGACTAGCCGCGGGCTCGTCGAAGGGCAGGATTCTCCCGCCGAAGTCTTCGCTGAGCAGCCCATGAACGGCCGTCGCGACCTGGGTCTTGCGGTGCCCGCCGGGAAGCCTGCCGACGCCGTATAGCAACTCAGCTGCCGTGATCGCTGTCGTAGACACTTCGCTCGCCGCCAGCGAGTCGACCCAGGCCACCACCACGGCTGCGGGCGTGAGCCGCATGAGTTCGGAGATGACGTTGGTACCGAGAACGATCAATCGCCGAACATTGCCGCACGCGGCGCCTCGTCATCGCGGTCAGGGATCCGCAACTCGCCCTCAAGGCCGACAAAGCGCTGATGAATCTTGCTGCCCAGCCCACGCTGAGTGTCCTGCGGATTCAGGCGTTCTTCGAGAATGGCGCGGACCTCTGCTTCCATCGAACGTCCGTGGCGGGCCGCTTCAACCCGGAGGCGGGCGTCGATCTGCGGGTTGAGACCTCTGACCGTGAGCGTCGCCGTCGCTCTCACCTCCTGATTACAGCTTTCTGACTGCAATGCTAGCATTGCAGTCAGTGATGTTGAGAACTGGTGCCGTTTTCTGGTGCTGATAACGGCCCG
>DASWVA010000537.1:0-5398 GCA_036401415.1 Streptosporangiaceae bacterium | reverse complement strand
ATTCTTATTCCAAAGGACATCATGCCGCCGTCACGCATGCCGGACCGATCCAGTCGATCACAGTCGGCGCGATCCACGTCTCTGCGTGCCCCATCCACCCGAAGGGCTGGCCTTCGCGCCCACGGACCACGTGGCTCGGCTCACGGTCCCCTGCTGCGACCGCAGCCTCCAGCAACACCGGGCGCCCCAGCCACGCCGAACGCCTCAGTGACACCGCATTCCTCAGTAAGACCAAAAACCTCAGTGGCACCGAAGCCCTCCGTGACACCAGACGATCGGCGCACCGCAGCCACTCCTTCTCCGGAGCCGGACACCCGCCGCCGTCAGGCCGTCCGCCTCGCCCTCATCCTGGTCGCCGCGTTCATGATGGTGCTCGACTTCAGCATCGTGAACGTCGCCCTGCCGTCCATCCAGCGTGAGCTGCATCTGTCCGCATCGGCCGTGGACTGGGTGGTCACCGCGTACGCGATCGCGTTCGGCGGGCTGCTCATTCTGGGTGGCCGCGCCGCCGACCTCCTCGGCCGCCGCCGGATGTTCGTGGTGGGGCTGATCACGTTCTCGCTGGCCTCCCTGTCGGGTGGTCTCGCCCAGGACCCCGTGCTGCTGCTGGCTTCCCGGGTGGTCCAGGGCGCAGCCGCGGCGCTCGTCCTGCCTGCCGCACTGTCCCTCATCACCACCAGCTTCCCCGAGGGCCGGGAACGGACCCGTGCGCTCGGCCTGTACGGCGCCACCGCCTCGCTCGGCTTCGTGGCCGGCCAGGTGCTCGGCGGCGTGCTGGTCGAACTGACCAGCTGGCGCGCGGTCTTCCTGGTCAACGTGCCGGTGGGGCTCGCCGCCGCGCTGATCACGCCGCGGGTCCTCGGCCATTCCGCCAACCTGCGCGACGCCCGTGGCGGACGGCACCTGGACGTGCGGGGGGCCCTGCTCATCACGGTGGCGATCGCGCTGGCGGTGTTCGCGGTCTCCGAGGGCAACGTATTCGGCTGGCTCTCGCTGCCGGTGCTGGGTTCGGCCGTGGTGGCTGTCGCCGCCGGCCTGGGCTTCATCCTGGCCGAGGCGCGGCACCCGGAGCCGCTGATCCGGCTGGACATGTTCCGGCACGCCGGCCTGCGCCGGGGCAGCGCCCTGGCCCTGCTCATGGGACTGTGGAACGGCGGCGAGATGCTCGTCCTGTCGCTGTACTTCCAGCAGGTGCTGCACGAGTCACCGCTGATCACCGGGCTGGCCATCGCGCCTCAGGGCGTGGCCGGGTTCACGGCCGGTATCTACGGCAGCCAGCTGGCCGCCCGGTTCGGCGGGGTACGCCGCCTGCTCGCGGTGACCGGGGCCCTGGCCGCGGCCGGCTTCCTGGTGCTGACCCGGCTGCCCGCCAGCGGCTACAGCCCGGTCCTGCTGGCCGTGATGCTGATCGGGTTCGGCACGGCCGGTACCGCCTTCGGCTCCATCGTGATCGCCAGCCGGGGGGTGCCCGACCGCGATCAGGGTCTGGTCGGTGGGATGATCAACACCAGCCGTCAGATCGGCGCGGCCATCGGGGCCGCGCTGCTGCCTGCGGTGGCGCTGGGCGTCGGCCACGGCGTGGGCGCGTCGGGTGACCGGGCCGCGATGCTCACCGGCGCGATCGCCTCGGCGCTGGCCATGCTGATCGCCTGGCGGGCCAGCCGCGCCGACGACCGGGCCGCCCCGGCCGCCTGAGTTCAGGTGGCCGGGCCAGCCCGACGCAGGACCAGGGCCACCGGGCCAGCACGGCGGGCGGGAGCGTGAGATGCCAATGACGGCTCGGGTCACCGTGCTGGGCAGCATGAACATGGACATTTCGGTGACCGTGCCCGAGCTGCCGGGGCCGGGCGCCACCGTGCTCGGCTCTCCGGCCCGGTTCGCGCCCGGCGGCAAGGGCGGCAACCAGGCCGTGGCCGCCGCCCGCCTCGGGGCCGAAGTACGGATGGCAGGCTGTGTCGGCCGCGACGACTTCGGCGCCCGGCTCCTGGGCGCGCTGCGGGCCGAAGCGGTGGACACCACCGCGGTCCGCCAGCTCCCCGGGGTAGCGTCGGGCCTGGCCCTGATCACCGTCGACGCGTCCGGCGAGAACATGATCACCGTGGCTCCCGGCGCCAACGAGGCGACCGGGGCCGATGAGGTCAGTTCCGCCACCGCTCACCCGGTCGACGTACTCATCGTTTCCGCCGAGATACCGTTCCCCGCCATCAGGGCCGCCCTGGAGCAGGCCCGGGGGAGTGGCACCACCTGCCTGCTGAATCTGGCCCCGGTCCCGCGCGACGCCCACGAACTGCTCGCGGCCGGCGTCGACTGGCTGGTCGTCAACGAAACCGAGGCCTCGGCCATCCTGGGCCGTCCTGTCTCCGGACTGGCCGGAGCGGCCGCGGCCGCCACCAGCCTGCTCAGCGCCGGGGCCGCGCACGCCGTGGTGACCGCCGGGGCGGCGGGCGCCGCCTACGCGGGTCCGGCGGGCGCGGACTCGGTGCCCGGCTTCCCGGTGACCGCTGTGGACAGTGTGGGGGCCGGTGACACCTTTGTCGGCGCCCTGGCGGCCGCGGTCGGTGCCGGAGCCGAACCCGGCCCCGCCGTCCGGGCCGCCTGCGCCGCCGCGGCCGTCGCCACCACCCGGCCCGGTACCCAGGACGCCATGCCCCGCCCCGCGGACCTTCCCGTCCTCACCGGCGTTTCCTGGCCTCTCACGCCCTGAGCCCGGCCAGGCCAGTCCCGGAACCCAGCCAGAACCGCTGGTCTCAGGGTTCCTGCTTTGGCCCGCGAACGACGCGGGCGCCACCGCTGGATCGGTGATCTTCGCCCGCGCGACACCCGGCGGCCCTGGAACTGGCCGGCCGCGGGTGGTACCGTCCGCGACGTGGACGGCCGACCGCGCGACTACGTACTGAGCGAGCCTGGTGGGCAGCCGCTCCGCCAGGTGCGGGCGGAACTGTCCACCGCCTTCACCGTGACCGGCGGCCAGCGCCCGGCCAGGGTCCGGCGCACCTGGCTCGACACCTTCGACTGGCGCCTGTACCGGGCCGGCTTCACGCTGCAGCAGGTCACCGCGGGAGACTCCACCGAGCTGATCCTGACCGGCCCCGACGGGAACCAGGTCACCGCGGCGCTGGACCGCGCCCGCCGGCCGCCCCGGACTCCCGGCCCGCCCGGAACCCCCGGCCCGGCCGCCACCTCCCGGGCCTCTCGCTGGCCCGTCCTGGCCAGCGCCCTGCCCCCCAGCGTCCTCCGGGAACGGGTGGCTCCGGTGGCCGCAAACCGCGCTCTGCTTCCCGTGATCGCCGCCGCGAGCCAGGCCAGCGAGCTGCGCCTGCTGAACGAGGACCAGAAGACCGTCGCCCGCCTCGGCGTCGAAGCCCTGACCGTCGCGGCCCCGCCCTCCAAAAACCACGATCCCGGACCCCGGGCAGGCACCCCGCTCCCAATCCGGCTCACGGTCGGCGAGGTCCGGGGCTACCCGGCCGCCGCCCGCCGGGCCAGGCGCCTGGTCGCCGGGACCAGCGGGGTCGGCGTCAGCCGGCAGTCCGTCCTGGACGCCGCGCTGGCCGCTACCGGCCGGCGCGCCCTGGACTACACCGGCAAGGTCGACGTCAGGCTGCGCCCGGCCATGCCCGGGCGGGAAGCGGTCTGCGTCCTGCTGCTCCAGCAACTGGACACGCTGGAAGCCAACGTCGACGGCGTGCTGCACGACACCGACACCGAGTTCCTGCACGACCTGCGCATCGCGGTGCGGCGTACCCGCACCGCGCTCAAGGTGCTGGGCGACCAGCTGCCCGGCGAGCTCACCCTGCGGTTCGCCGCGGAGTTCCGCTGGCTCGGCGATCTCACCACCCCGCTGCGCGACCTCGACGTCCAGCTGGAAGAGCTGCCGTCCAGGGCCGCTGGGCTGGTGGCCGCCCAGGCCGGCGACCTGGAGCCGTTCCGGGTTTTTCTGGCGCGCCGCCGTGCCGCCGAGCGGCGCGCCCTCAGCCGCGGGCTGCGCTCCGACCGGTTCTCGGCCGTGCTGGGGGACTGGCGCAAGGCGCTGCTGGTCCCGAAGGCCGGCCGCCGCCCGGCCGGGTCGCGGGCCGATGACCTGGCCGCCGACCGCACCTGGCGTGCCTACCGCAAGGTGGTCCGGATCGGCGCAGCCATCACCGACGACTCGCCCGCGGAGAGCTTGCACACTTTGCGCAAACGCTGCAAGGAGTTTCGCTACGTGCTCGAGTTCTTCGCCACCCTGCACGACCCGCAGGCCCAGCGGGCCATGGTCGGCGACCTCAAGCGGCTGCAGGACTGCCTGGGCGAGTTCCAGGACAGCGAGGTGCAGCAGCACGAGATCCAGGCCCTGGCCGCCGTCATGCTGGACCAGCAGGCCGCCCCGGCCCCCACCCTGCTGGCCATGGGGGAAGTGGCCGGGCAGCTCGGGTTGCGGCAGCAGCGGGCCCGGGCCGAGTTCACCGATCGGTTCGCCGCGTTCGCGGGGAACGCGGGCCGTGGCCGGCTCGCCGCGCTGACCGCTTCCTCCCCGGGCGACGGCCCGGAGGCCGCCATCCCGATTCCTTCCGCGGCGCGCCGATGAGGGTGTTCGCGACCTACAACATCAAGGGCGGCGTGGGCAAGACCACCGCCGCCGTCAACCTCGCCTACCTGGCCGCGCAGGACGGCCTGCGCACGCTGCTGTGGGATCTGGACCCGCAGGCGGCCGCCACCTACATGTTCCGCGTTCGCGCCCGGGTCAAAGGCGGCGGCGAGGCCCTCATCAAAGGCACCCGGCCGCTCGACGGCGCGATCAAGGGCACCGACTACGACCACCTCGACCTGCTGCCCGGCGATTTCACCTACCGCAACATGGACCTGCTGCTCGATGAGGCCAAGAAGCCGGTGCGCCAGCTGACCCGGCTGCTGGACCCGCTGGCCCGGGATTACGACGTGGTGTTCCTCGACTGCCCGCCGAGTGTGTCGCTGGTGTCGGAGAACGTGCTGCACGCGGCCGACCTGATTCTGGTCCCGCTGATCCCGGCCACGCTGTCGGTACGCACCCTGGACCAGCTTACGGAGTTCGTGGCCGGCTTCGGCGGCCCGCGGCCCGGGGTGCTGGCGTTCTTCTCCATGGTGGACCGGCGCAAGCGGCTGCACCGGGAGATCGCCGCCGAGCTGCCCACCCGGCGCGGGGACGTCGCCCCCACCACGATCCCGGCGCTGGCCGTGATCGAGCAGATGGCTGTCGAGCGGGCCCCGGTGCCCGCCTTCGCGCCGCGCAGCCCGGCTACCCGCGCCTACCGTGACCTGTGGGCCGACGTCCAGAAACGCGCACCCGCCTGACGCGCGCCACGCCCCGGCGCCTGAGTCCGAGTTGTTACATTTCGGTGTACTGAACCGTTGCTGAACTGGCCGTACGTTCTACGGGAAC